>CAZIYY010000103.1:0-18224 GCA_964543585.1 uncultured Anaerolinea sp.
CCAGCTACTATCCTACCCCAGGCTCTCTTTCCCTGACAACCTTTGCGTGCACACGATTGCACTGCTCTCCCGCACTTCGGTATAACTGTGGTGTGCCATTAAGGGGCTACGTATCAATTATGAAATAAGGGGCATATAACCGTGCTACTCGCTTAGCAGCACTTCAGAGCCCACGTCTCCAACGACAACAAAGTGGAGTATACTGATTTTAGTAGGCTAAACCGCTTACGGTTGGAAGATTCGTTTTGCCAGGTGCGTTACAAAACCTATAGCGTCACATACCACGGCACTGCCAATTTCCACTCGTATATGCGAGATGACTTCCCGCCCAATTAGATCACCATTACTGGCCACAACTCAATCGATTGAGTATTCCATTACTTAAATTAGGCAAATTCTGGCAGTATGAAAGAATCGAAGGATTGAACCATGTTAGATACTATTCTTGTCCCATTGGACGGTTCTCAACTGGCCGAGTGTGTTCTACCGCATACTGTTGCCATCGCTCGATCCTTTGATGCAGAAATCACACTGCTGCGCATTTTGGAAAAGAACCAGGTGGGCGTATCTGCACAATTCTTTGATTTACTTAACTGGCAAATCAATAAAACAAAAGCATCGCTCTATCTGGAAACGATCCAAGCGCGGCTTCAAACATCCGGACTTCAGGCAAGAACTATGGTATTGGAAGGATTGGTGGCAGAAGGGATTACGGAGTACGCCCAAAATCAAGGGATGAAACTAATTGTTTTAAGCAGCCACGGACGTCACGGACTTACGCAATGGGGTATCAGCAGTATTACGCAAAAAATCATCTTGAGCGCACAGACCTCACTGCTTATCGTTCGGGCGGACCGGCAATATGCCCAAGCTGGTGAATCATCAGAAAATCCGATCTATCAGCGCATTCTGGTGCCATTGGATGGTTCACAGCGGGCCGAAAATGTTTTACCGATCATCACACAATTATCGCATTTCTATAAGTCTCAGATTCATCTCGTGCAAGTCGTGCAAACACCAGAAATGGCGCGCCAAATGCCCCCGGTGCGCGAAGATATTGATCTATCCACCCAGGTTGTTGCACGGAATCGAGAAGAAGCCGACAATTATCTCGAACACCTGAAGTCGCGTTCGTATCTGGAAGGCATTGCGGTTCAAACGCATCTTATTACCAGTGAAAATGCAGCAGTCGCACTACACCAATTAGGGGAACAGGAACATATCGATATCGTCACGCTGAGTGCTCATGGCTATTCCGGGAATCACCAATGGCCGTATGGAAGCATGGTCAACAATTTCATCATGTATGGCAAAGTCCCCCTTTTAATTGTGCAGGACCTGCCCGCCAAACAAGAGCCACCCCCCCTTGAGTTGTCATCAAGAGAACGCGCAGAGCGTTAACGTATGCAGATTTTTCCGCAGGCTATTCTTTCTGAACCAGCCAATCCAGACGCAGACAGCCGACTGAGAGAATTTGCGCACAGCTTAGCGAAATCGCACACGGTCGAAATATCCCGCCCACAAAAAACCGACCTGTTGGAACGCCTGAAAAGCTGGGAACAGGCTTTGCGTAATGCCAACACGATCTTCAAAGCCGTACCAGCAAAAGATGTAGCTGTTTCGCGTGCAGGCGAATGGATGCTAGATAATTTTTACATTGTCAAACAAAACTTCCGTCAAATTGATGAGGATCTGCCAGCCGATTTTCTCAACCAGTTACCCAAACTGGCCGGGACACAACTACAAGGGCACTCACGTATTTTTGCACTGGCCTGGGAATGGATCGGATATAGCCAAAGCCAGATCGACCTAACCCAAGCCACCGCTTTTGTGCAAGACTATCAGCAGGTTACGCCCTTGAAAATCGGGGAACTTTGGGCGTTGCCGATCATGCTCCGCATCGGGATCTTGGAGCGGCTTGTGTACGCTGTTGCCGAATTAACCGGAATGGATATGCCCAAAGGCTTGTGCGAAATTCCGAATCAGTTTACTTCCACGACACACGCAAATGATACCATTGTCGCCAACTGTTTTCTCAGCCTGCGCTTGCTCTCTACCACAGATTGGAAAGACTTCTTTGAACAGACTAGCCGTGTGGAACAAATTTTGCGCGACGATCCCGCGCAGATTTATACAGGCATGGATTTTGACACACGCAACAGTTATCGCAGTGTCATCGAGGAACTTGCGCGCCACTCAGATTTCACTGAAGAGCAAGTGGCACTTGCCGCGGTTGAATTCGCACGCAACATAGATGGCAATGCCCTCGGGCGGCAAATACATGTAGGTTTTTATCTAATTGATACTGGGCGCGCGACGCTCGAAGCCAGCCTGCGCTACCAGCCCGGGCTAAGCCTCCGCATCCGCCGCGCACTGCTCGCCTCCCCCACTGCTACATATCTGGGAAGTATTGCCATCCTGACTGTGCTGTTTGTTTTGGGACTACTAACCTACACAATATTTTCGGGTGGCACGCCTGCTCAACTTATCATCGTCGGCGTGATTGGTTCTGGATTGGCTTTGGAAGCTGCCATTACACTCGTACACTGGAATGTGACCCATCGCATTAAGCCCCAAAGCCTGCCGCGCATGGATTTTTCAGTAGGCATCCCGTTGGGCAACCGCACTATGGTGGTTGTCCCAACTCTGCTGGAAAGCGCCGAAGAACTTAATCATCTTCTGCAAGAACTGGAACTCTATCATCTATCCAATCCTGATCCACAACTGACCTATGCCCTACTAACTGATTTCAGTGATGCTGCGGCGGAGAATATGCCGGAGGATGAAGAACTGCTTGCGCTGGCGAGTCTGGGTGTTGAAAATCTAAATAAAAGGTACATGCAAACAGCGCCTTTTTATTTATTTCACCGTCATCGCCAGTGGAACCCATCTGAAGGAGTTTGGATGGGCTGGGAACGCAAGCGTGGCAAGCTGGCGGACTTCAATCGCTTACTACTCAACCTTGGCGAAACACCCTACACAACCCAAATTGGTGATGTAAGTATTCTGACTGATATCAAGTATGTGATCACACTGGATGCGGACACATCCCTGCCGCAGGGCAGTGCCAATCGGTTGATTGCCACACTGGCGCATCCGCTTAATCATGCTGAATTTTCATCAGACGGAAATTCGGTTGTCGCTGGTTATACCGTGTTGCAGCCGCGCGTGTCAATCAAGCCAACCAGCGCAAACCGTTCGCTCTTTTCACAAATCTTTACCGGGAACGCAGGCTTCGATCTGTACTCCTTTGCGGTGTCGGATGTCTATCAGGATTTATTTGGTGAAGGCAGTTACGTAGGTAAGGGGATTTATGATGTAGCGGCTTTCGAGCGCAGTCTGACAGGTCAGGTACGCCAGAATACCCTGCTCAGCCATGATCTATTTGAAGGGATCTATGGACGCGCAGCACTGGTCACGGATATCGTTCTGTACGAGGAGTATCCATCGCGCTATCTGGTCTACGCCCGCCGCCTGAGCCGTTGGATTCGCGGCGATTGGCAGCTACTACCCTGGTTATTCCCCATCGTTCACACCCAAAACGGGTTGGCTCGCAACCGCTTATCCGTGATCAATCTCTGGAAAATTTTCGACAACATACGGCGCAGCCTCCTGCCACCTACATTGCTGACGCTGCTCATTGCAGGTTGGCTGTTCCTGCCTGGCTCGCCCCTAACCTGGACTGTGTTGGTGCTGTTGCCTTCCGCCCTGCCGATTGCAGTTCAAACTGTTCAATATACAAAGCACAATTTCGGGCGGTTGACACTCAAACAACTTCTCAAACCAACCTGGCTCCCACTTATACGTTGGACGCTCACTATCCTCTTCCTGCCCTACGAAGCCTTGCGGGCACTGAGCGCAATTGGGATAACGATCGCCCGCCTGTTTATCGTGCGCAAGCACATGCTGCAGTGGAGAACTGCGGCATATCTTGCACGCTCGTTTCAAAATACCAGATATAGAACCTGGTTGGAGATGCCTGTCTCCCTGACTTTTGTCGTCATCCTTGGGATTGCCATTTGGATGATTAACGCTTCGGCTCTGCTGGTATCTGCCCCTCTGCTGATCGCCTGGCTTATCTCTCCACAGGTCGCCTATATGATCAGCCAACCGCTGACACACAGCACCACGCCACTCTCGGAGTCTCAGCGCAAACAAGTCCGCCGTTTGGCGCGGCGCACATGGGCATTTTTCGAGAGGTTCGCCGAACCTGACGATCACTGGTTGCCACCCGATCATTTTCAAGAATCACCGCGCGTCCGTGTGGCACATTACACCACTCCGACGAACATCGGTCTGTTCCTGGTTTCCACATTATCGGCGTATGATTTGGGCTACATAAGCCTGCTAGAACTTGCAGTTCGTTTGCGTTCAACCTTTGAAAGCATGGACGAATTGGAACATTACCGTGGACACCTGCTAAACTGGTACGACTCGCAAACACTAACAGCTCTCCCGCCCCGCTACGTCTCCACGGTGGATAGCGGTAATCTGGCAGCCTGCCTGATCACACTCAAACAAGGCTGTCTTTCCCTAACTGATACACCGCTGTTAGACGATAAGCGCTGGCAGGGTTTGCTCGTCATTCTGGATATTCTGGTGGAAACCCTGCACACGCTGGAAGAAAAAAAAACAAACACTTCAGATGCGGATACGATCCCGGTTCCAGCGCAGGATATCGAAGCACTTGAATTCAAATTGACTGGTATCTACAAGCGCGTCAGTGCCATCCAGAACGAGCCTGAGGCGTGGATCAAGACCCTCGTCTGGCTCTCAGGCGAAGGGTGGGAAAAAGTCTCGCACCGCTTGATGGGAGTGCTTGAGAGTCATTCAAATCTTCAATCCGAATCACTAAGCGAACTACAACTCTATCTCAACTTAATGAACCACCATCTGCAGGATATGCAGCGCAGTTTGGATTTGTTCGCGCCCTGGCTCAGCAGACTTAACGCAGCACCTGCACAGCTTACACATTTACCTGCCTGGCAGGATTTTCGTAACAGCCTGCCCACCGAAATGCCCACACTGAGTCAGACGGTAGCCGTGAATGACGGCATCAAAACTGCGTTGAACCATTTCAAGGCACAGTTGCAGGATGAAGCGGCGCGTGAATGGTGTCAACAATTGAACGCTGATTTATCGACTGCAAGCATGACGGTGGAAACTCTGCTGAGTAATCTTCGAGACCTGGCAGAGCAGGCAAACGCCGCTGTGACTGGTATGGATTTTCGCTTTTTGTTCAACGAGCGCCGTCAGGTGTTCCACATTGGCTACAATGCCAGCACCGAACGGCTCGACCCGAGTTACTATGATCTACTGGCATCCGAAGCCCGCATTGCCAGTTTGATTGCGATCGCCAAAGGCGATGTGCCTCAAAGTCACTGGCAGCATCTCGGGCGACCAGTGACAAATGTGAACGGCAAACAGGTACTGCTCTCATGGAGCGGTACCATGTTCGAATATCTTATGCCAACCCTGTTCACAAAAAATTATGTCGGAACATTTCTATCAGATAGTTGTTATGCCGTGCTCGATTCGCAGATACGTTACGGACAAGAGCAGCAAGTACCCTGGGGCATCTCGGAATCAGGCTATTACGCCTTCGATACCAATCTGAATTATCAGTATCAGGCTTTTGGTGTGCCTGAACTCGGCTACAAACGCGAACTGCATAATGATCTGGTCATCGCTCCGTACGCATCGTTGATGGGGCTCTCACTGCAACCACAGGCTGTGCTGGAGAACATGGCGCACCTGGAGCAACTGAACATGCTCGGACGTTTTGGTTTTTACGAGGCACTCGATTACACCAAAACACGCTTGCCTGTTGGTCAGGCACACGCCACCGTACAATCCTATATGGCGCATCATCAAGGCATGATCTTAATGGCGGTCTGTAATTATCTGTTGGATGATGTAATGGTACAGCGCTTTCACGCCAATGAGCACATTCAGAGTGTGGAACTGCTGCTCCAGGAAAAGATCCCACAAAATCCACCGATCGAATATCCTCATCCTGATGAGCCAGTGGATTTGCCCAAGGCGGCAGAACGCCCGGTCAGTAGTGAGCCGTGGCGTGTTCCAGTTGACACTCCTATTCCGCATGTCCATGTACTTTCGCAAGGGAATGCCAGTGTATTGATCACCAACACTGGCAGCGGATTTAGTCAGTGGCGTGAGTTTGCCCTGACACGCTGGCATGCCGATACCACTCTTGACCAGTGGGGCACATGGATTTATGTACAAGACCGCGAGAACGGAGCGCTGTGGTCAGCCACCTGCCAACCCGTTGGAGGCGCGCCCGAAAACCAGGAAGTATTGTTCTATCCGCACAAGGTCGAGTTCCAGCGTTCGGATAATGGTATTTCCCTGCGTACTGGGATCACCATCAGTCCAGATGGTGTTGAGATCCGACGGGTAAATATTTTGAATGACAGCGATCAGCCGCGCCGCTTAAAGTTGACCAGTTACAGTGAAGTGGTGCTGGCAGCGCAGACAGCTGACCGGCGGCATCCGGCTTTCAACAAACTCTTTATCGAGAGCGAATATCTGCCCAATGAGAATGCGCTCCTGTTCCAGCGCCGCCCGCGCTCTGCGGATGAAAAACCTGTTGTGCTGATCCATGCTATCATCGTCGAAGCCGGGCGAAAAATAACCGGTGAACACGAAAGTGACCGCGCAAAATTCCTCGGCAGATCACAGACCATGCACGCACCGCTGCGATTACAACATGTAAACCGCCATCTGACCGGCACTACTGGCGGAACACTCGACCCAATCCTATCACTAGCACAAAACATAGACTTGAAGCCGCATGGGAAAACGAGGGTCACATTCCTAACCTTGGCGGCTCACTCACGTGCTGAAGCCCTGGAAAAATTGTCTCATTACCAAACCGGGCAATCCATCTACCGCGCATTCAATGATGCCGGCGCCTATAGTGAGCGCGAACTGCTCGAACATGGCTTGAACGCTTATGCTGTTGAAAACATCCAACTCCTTTTATCTGCGTTACTCTATCCGGTGGGGACCCTGCGAGCCGAGCCGCATATTCTGGCGCAAAACGTAAAGGGCCAATCCGGCTTGTGGGCTTTCGGCATCTCTGGTGATTTCCCCATTTTGCTGCTGCGCGTCCGCGATGGCGAATCGCCGTTATTGCGCGAAGCCCTGCAAGCCTTCTTGTACTGGCGTAGCCAGCATGTCACAGTTAATCTGATTATCTTGAACGATCAGGATACAGGTTATGCCCTTGACCTGCACAATGCCATCCATCGAAAAATACGACTTATGGGTGCCGAGGCTTCGCTCAATCAACGTGATGGAATTTTCATATTGCGTACCGATCAGCTTCAGCATGCGGATAAGATTTTATTTGAAACGGTAGCGGGTGTTATTTTGGATGAAAAGAACGGGACGCTGGCTGAACATGCCCAGCGACTCACCATCCAGCCGACTCGACTGCCAAATTTCATCGCTTCACTCTCCCCGACAACTGATCCCGAACAGACCGCTTCGCTTACCCTGCCAACTGGTCTGCAAATGGAAAACGGACTCGGCGGATTCAGTCACGATGGCCGGGAATACGTCATTCATCTCAAGGCGGGTCAACATACGCCGCATCCGTGGGTTAATGTGATCGCCAACCCACAGTTCGGATTTTTGGTTTCCGAAACAGGTTCCGGTTGCACGTGGGCAGAGAACAGCGGCGAGAATCGACTGACTCCCTGGCGCAACGACCCGGTCACCGACATGCCAAGCGAAGCAATCTACTTGCGCGACGAAGAAACCGGATCGGTCTGGTCGCCGACACCCATGCCAGCTGGGGCAGATACAACGCACGTGATTCGTCACGGAGCAGGCTATTCGATCTTTGAGAGTCAGAGTCACGGTTTGAACCAGAACCTGCGTCTGTTCGTTGCGCCCGATGCGCCAATGAAGATTGTTCATCTGCGTTTACAAAATCTATGGGATCGTCCGCGCCGCGTCACTGTCACCTATTACGCTGAATGGGTGCTCGGTACCACGCGGGATACGCATCAAACGCATATCATGCCGGAGTTCGACCCTGATAAAAATGCTGTTCTTGCCACCAATCGTTTTAATAGCGAGTTTGGTGAACGTGTAGCGTTTCTGGCGTCCAATAAAAAACTACATAACTTAACCACTGACCGCAAAGAGTTTTTGGGGCGCATGGGAAGTATGCGCGCGCCGGCGGCGCTTGGACGCATCGGGTTGGAAAGCTCAGTGAATGCCGGGCTGGATCCGTGTGCGGCGATCCAACTCCATGTTGACCTCGCGCCAGGTGCAACCGAAGAAGTCTTTTTCTTAATGGGTGAAGGGAAAGATCGGGATGAAAGTCTGACGCTGATCGGACAGGTGCAGGCACAAGGTGATGCCCTGAGCGTGTCGAAGGGTCAGGTCGAATCCATATGGCAATCTGTTCAAAATCAGTGGGATGAAATCCTGAACACTATCACGGTTGAAACGCCTGACCCAGGCATGAACTTAATGCTCAATCACTGGCTCTTATATCAAACACTATCCTGCCGTGTGTGGGGACGCACTGCGCTGTATCAATCGAGCGGGGCGTTTGGATTCCGCGATCAGCTTCAGGATGTGATGGCATTGCTGCATTCGCGCCCAGATATCATGCGTGCACAGATATTGGAAGCGGCGCGGCATCAATTTGAGGCGGGCGATGTGCTCCACTGGTGGAATCCGCCTGCGGGACGCGGGGTGCGTACGCGCTTTTCGGACGATCTGCTCTGGCTGCCGTTTGTCACCACCGAGTACGTTACCGTGACGGGTGATACATTTATTTTGAATGAAAGTCTGCCGTTCTTGACAGGCGAAGCGCTCAAGCCTAATGAAATGGAACGTTACACCCAGTTTGAAACAACGGATAAAACGTTTTCGCTCTATGAACACTGCTGTCGGGCATTGGAAAAAGGCGCGACAAGAGGTAGACAGGGTTTGCCTCTGATGGGTGCAGGTGATTGGAACGATGGGATGAACCGGGTGGGCATGAATGGGCGCGGCGAGAGCATCTGGCTGGGCTGGTTCCTGTATAGCACGCTCAAGCGTTTCTCGCCGCTGGTTACGCTGATGAAGGATGATCCCGCGCCATACCTTCAACAAGCTGAGGAACTATCCCGGGCGCTCGAAGCCCACGCCTGGGATGGTGATTGGTACCTGCGCGCTTTCTATGACGATGGTTCGCAGTTGGGTTCGCACGAAAATATTGAATGCCAGATCGATTCGATTGCGCAATCATGGGCGGTCTTATCGGGTGCGGCGGACTCGGCGCGGGCGGCACAGGCGATGGAATCCGTCAACCGGTTGCTGGTGAAGCAGGCTGAGCAGATGATTTTGCTATTTACTCCGCCCTTTGACAAGTCGTCGCGTGACCCTGGTTACATCAAAGGCTATCTGCCTGGTGTGCGCGAAAACGGCGGGCAGTATACCCATGCGGCTGTTTGGACCGCTTGGGCATTTGCCAAACTCGGGCAGGGAGATCGTGCTGCGGAGTTGTTCCGTATGTTGAACCCCATCAGTCATGCCGATGCGCCAGAGAAAGTAGCGCGCTACAAGGTGGAGCCTTATGTCATTGCCGCTGACATCTACAGTGTGCCGCCGCACACTGGTAGGGGCGGCTGGACATGGTACACCGGCTCCTCCGGCTGGATGTATCGCCTGGGTATCGAAGCCATCCTGGGTATTTCCAGGGTAGGCAAATCGCTCAATATCAACCCATGCATCCCCCGCCATTGGCCGGGATTTAAAGTGGATTACCGATTTGGAACGGCACAGTACAAGATCAGCGTGGAGAACCCGCACAATGTCAACCGCGGCATCCGGCAGATTCTGCTGGATGGGAATCCGCTTTCAGGCAGCCTGATTCCGTTGGCGGAGGAGGATGGTCAGCCGCACGAGGTGCGGGTTGTGATGGGATGAATCCGTCGTCTTTCGCAGTACAATGAAACTAGAGTTCATTATGATTAATGCAATTTCGGAAGCCGAAGCGGGAAAACCATGATAATAAGTGCAAAAAAGATTTTGCGGACAGCCGATAGTTTTGAAGTTTTCATAGACTTCGGTCTCCTTCGTCTTTCGTTTGTTGACTGATTCGTAACTTTGCCATCACATGATACCTAATACCTAGGGCATGATCTCGTATAACTGCTTGTATCCATATTCTACGTCTGCTCCGTTTAAGCTACAAGAAAATAACGCGACTATAGCATATTTAACAAACGTTGCGGACTTCTCAAGTGGTGTTTGTAATATTGATTGCTTGTTCTGCGTTAGTTGTCGTAACGCGTTGTCTACAGCACATTAATGCGTTCCACTAATGTCTGCTGCGGTGAATTATCTCCGGGTTCGCGCTGGCGCGCGATTTGTTCTGCCTGCAGTAGCGGGATGTTCTCAGGTATAGGTGAAATAGTATCCGAGCGGGACACGTCAATGCTGTTGTTACCCAATTGCCACCAGTCACGTAAAGTAATGAGCATCCGGCGGCCTTCTTCACGTTGCTCCACACAATAAAGAATGAGAGACCGCAGGGGTGTGGCAATATCACCACCCCATAGCACTTCGTCTAACAAGAATCGATTGTAGCGCAATGCATAGATAAGGGCCTGTTGGTAGAAATGCAATGCCGACTCGAAACCACTTCCCTTGGATAAGACAGCATCTTTCCAGGCGAGGTGGCCTTTAATGAGATTAAGCGAAGCGAGATGATCGTTATATTCGTACTGCTGGCTCAGGTTTTGCAGGCTTACAGTTTCAGCATCCTGCATTGCCGCCGAGTCAAGCTGACCCAGCGCGTATTTCACCCGTAATGAACCTGCCAGCGCACAGGCTTCCATGTAATGACGACCAGTGTTGTATTGGAGAGATTGGCGGTAGTAGTCCTCCGCTTGGGTCCACTCCCGGCGAAGTTCATGCAACCTGCCAAACATGTTCAAAGTTCCAACAATTTCTGTTCCCAGTTTATCTTTCAAATCCAAGCTCTTCTTAAGATGAGACTGAGCTTGGGATAAACCACCCTCACCCTGCATGAGAAAAATCCTGGCCCAGAACGTTTCCCAGTAGCCAACGAAAAACTGATCATCTGCTGCTTCTCGAATGGATAAAGCATGTTTAAAGAGTTCATGTGCCTCCTGAAATTTTCTCTGAGCACCAAGAGCGAGTGCTAAATTCACTTCGCTTTCCGATGCCCACTCGTCCGTGTTCAGGTCTGAGAGTAGATGCAGGCTCTCTCGAAAATTACGCTCAACTTCGGCATATCGGCCGATTTCTATCCAACCAATCTTGATGCGCAACATTTTCATCTTGACGAACGGCAGAGAAAGATAAGATGTTGCCAGCTTGCTGCCGGTTTCGTGTGCAGCGAGCATCTGCTTAAAGTCACCCACCAAGTTAAAGTGCCAGCGGAGCGCGAAATATGCCTCAGATTGGCCGGTCAGGTCACCGCTCTTGCGGTGAAAATCAAGTAATTGATCGATCGCCGAACGCGCCTCAGACCACGCATTCTGACGTTCATAAATTGAACGCAACGTTTTAAAGTTCCAGACAGTCTTCGCATCCAAAGGAGCTATGCTCAAACTGCGCTGAATGAGTTGGATAGCTTGATTACCGCTTTGGGGAGAATCAAACTGACGATTGGCTTCTCCTAACAGGGTTCCCCGATCACATAGCGCGTAAGCGCGCAATTTCGGTTCGGCTTGCTCATTTTCACTAATGACCTGGTACTCCTTCTCCGCCTCAATCCAGTGCCATTCCAATTGTGCTAGCCGCGCATTGTAATACTGACCCCACAAGCGACTTTTTTCATGCTTCAAAGGGTATGTGTTGAAATCATTAAGGAGGGTTTGCAGCCGATTCGTAAACGAGAATCGAGCCAATCCTTCTGCCATTTCCTGAAACAATTTGATGCCCGCTTCTTCATCCGCGCGGATTCGGTGATATAAGCGCTCCCGCTCGAATCGCTCGGCTTCCTCGGTCGTTGTAACCTGTCCAGCATCCGCGACGTTCTCCAATCGCTTTTCGAAATATGATGCCGCGCGTTCGTGTAATTGTGCATGCCGCTCGGCATCCTGTACGCGCATGTTTTCTTCAATAATCTCGCGCACGGCGTCGTGTAGTGCCAATCCTTCCGCACGCACGCGCACAAACGGGAAGCGTCGCAACTCGTTATATGTCTCCCGGACATCTGCCAGCCCTGTAACTGCCCGCAGAATGGGTTGGTCGAACCAGCGCACGGTTGCCGCCGCTTCCAGGGCGGGAATCAATGTGCTTGGCACACCTTCCATCAACCGATCCACAAGGTTTGCGACAATTTCCGGTTTGACGGCTTGAAAATCCTCGACGCCATACCTTACCCACAACTGCACTGCGCTCGTCACGACCATCGGCAAGCCGCGCGCAAAGCGAATGATCGCTTCGACTTGCACGGGATTCGGCTTGCTGGCGCAGGGACTGCATATCATCAAGAAATATTTTCCGGGTATCGAGCAGCCAGGGGCAATCGCAGGCGACATGGGCAAATTCATTCACTGGTATCAATTTGGCGGGCATAAGGTCAACTTCGCAATTTGTTTTCACCGAGAATAGTGTGGCGCGTATTGACCCAGCGCACACATGGTGCGCACTAAAAGGTGACTCTCACTTCGCGAGCCGCGCTTGGAGACGAAAAAACGAGATCAGGGAATGCTCTGATCGTGCGCATTGTCTCATGCTTACATTGGTTATTCTTTAGCTTTGTTCTTCTAGCCACTCCAGCATGGCTTTTACACTCCCTGTGGCCATAGCAATACTTGTATCCGCCGCGCCATAATAGATGCGAAGGGTATCGCCATCAGGTGCAAGGGTAAAGCCGCAGGGAAAGACAACTTTATCCACATCACCGTTTTTTTCGTATGCTTCTTCAGGACCAAACACCCATTCGGCGCCGCGCTTCAGGCAATGTTCCGGCACTTCCAAATCAAACAGGGCGAGGCCTAATCTGTAAATGGCGCCAGCCGCGTTATGCTTTACTCCGTGATAGATCATCAACCAGCCCTGCGATGTTTCAATTGGAGGCGGAGAAAGTCCTATTTTGTTCGCGTCCCACCATCCACCCAGCCGCGCCTTCAGGATCAGTTTGTGGCTGCCCCACTCCCGCAGATCAGATGAATACGAAATCCATATGTGAGCCGCGTGCGGGGTGACCGGGCGATGGATGAGGGCCCAACGTCCGTCAACGCGACGAGGCAGAAGAGCCGCGTCCTTGTCTTCAGGCTGCATAATGACGCCATAACGTTCAAACTGGTGGAAATCCTCTGTGAGCGCGAGCGCCACGCCCGGGCCGTCGCGCGTGGTGGAAATTTGTATATTAAAGCAACAAAATCGCAATTAATGTATGGTCGCCTAAAACCCCAATTTAGGATATTATAGGGTCGCAGAAAGACAATACTGTCGGTCCAAATCAGAATCCAAGCTTGAACCATGCAACCAAACCGCCAAAACCCCTTGCAGAAAATTGCCTTTATCAGTTCTGTCTTGCCTCGTCAGTGCGGAATAGCAACGTTCAACGTTCATCTTTCTGACGCTCTGTTGGCTTATTACCCTACGATGAAGAATATCTTTGTAGCAATTAATGATCCAGAAGGTCACTACCTTTATCCTGACGATGTCGCGTTCCAAATTGAGCAGGAAGATGTAATCTCATACAGAAAAGCCGCTAAATTCCTGAATCAAGAAAACGTCGAGTTGGTATGCCTGCAACATGAGTATGGTCTTTATGGCAGTTCGGCCGGGCTTCGCATCGTAACCCTTTTGCAAGAGCTCGATTCACCCATCGTGACTATTCTCCACACCGTTTTGCGATCCCCTGATCTCCAACAGCGTAGAGTAATGAGCGAAATCTCCCAACTCTCAAATCGACTTGTCACTATGACAAAGACCGGCGTTGCTTTTCTTCAAGAAATCTATAAGATCCCGAAACAAAAGATTTCTCTTATTCCACACGGCGTACCAGAACCACGCCCTGCACACTCGGGGACACGCAACAATCGATTCGCTCTTGACGGCAAGAGGCTACTCTTGACATATGGACTCTTGTCGCCAGACAAAGGGATCGAATATGCCATTCGAGCGCTGCCAGATATTCTCAAGGTGCATCCCGATGTCACATACTTTATAGCAGGCTCGACTCATCCAAACGTCAGAAGGCAAAATGGTGAGACCTATCGGCAGTATCTTCAACAACTCGTCGAAGAGCTAGGCGTGACCAATAGGGTCGAGTTCTACGATCGGTTTCTTGATACGGCAGACCTTATTGAACTGATAAGCGCGGCCCACATCTGCATAACACCATATCTCAACAAAGAGCACATTGTTTCGGGTACTTTGGCATATATGGTTGGCCGAGGTAAGCCTGTTGTCTCAACTCCCTATTGGCATGCTATAGAGCTCTCGACAAGCGGTCATGTAAGGATAATCCCCTTCAAGGACTCTCACGCGATAACCGAAGAGGTATTGCATCTACTAGACAACGGTGGATGGGGTATCAATGATGTCAACCGCGTTGACTTGCTAGAACGCAATACTACATGGGCTGTTGTGGCGCACAAATATATGTGTCTCTTCCAGAAAGTTGCAAGCGAACGGGCTGAGTCTCGAGATGGAGTCTCATTATCACAACGTACTCTAAGCGAAAAGTCACGCAGCTTGCCAGAAGTGAACATTGATCACTTACTCCGTCTAACCGACAATATCGGTTTGCTTCAGCATGCTGTCTGGGTTGTACCCAACTACAATGAGGGATATACGACCGACGACAATGCAAGAGCGCTTGTTGTTGCAGTCAAGCTGAAGTCGCTTGCCCAGCACGAAGCCTCCAATCTTGATCAACTTATCCTTAGATACACAGCATTTATCTCTCATGCATTCAACCGGCAGGTAGGGCGCTTCCGTAACTTCATATCCTTCGATCGACGCTGGCTCGAAGAGGTCGGATCAGAAGAAAGTCATGGTCGAGCTTTATGGGGTTTGGGAGTCTTGGTAAATCGACTGGTCAAAGAACAAAGCCTGGTTGATATGGCCAGTCATCTATTTCTAGATGCGTTGCCAGTGGTCCATCAATTTGCAAGTCCAAGAGCATGGGCGTTTGCAATCATGGGTATCCACGAATACCTAAGCCGCTATACAACTGATCAAGCTGCTGAGGATTTGAGAGACATACTAGCCAAACAGCTTGTCAAACTATACTACGATCACAGCTCCACAGAATGGCCATGGTTTGAAAAAGAACTGTCATGGTTCAATGCTAGATTGCCTCAAGCGTTGCTCTTGTCGGGCGAAAGCATGTCGCGGCCAAAGATGACAGAAATCGCCCTTCGTGCATTGGGATGGTTGATAGAACTCCAGCGATCGGAAGAGGGACACTTTGCCCCTATTGGGTCTCAGAGGATTTATTGCCGCGGCGACGGGAATGTACCCCGATTTGACCAACAACCAATCGAAGCTTGTGCAACGATTTCGGCCTGCATTGACGCTTACCGGTCGAGCCATGATAATTCCTGGTTAGATGAAGCACGACGCGTTTTTTCGTGGTTCATGGGTAACAACGATTTGCGACTGCCGCTCTATGACTCTCAGAGCGGCGGTTGTCGTGACGGTTTACACCCGGATCGTGTCAACGAGAATCAAGGTGCCGAATCAACACTTGCCTTTCTTTTATCATTGCTTGATCTAAATTCCGTGCTCCCCTGATAGGAGAAGTTCTAATGAAGAGAATCTCAAGAGCCAAGGAATTCTCAAAAAGAGTTCCCGCCATTTCTGCAGCGCTTGATGTGTCGATAGAGGATAATCTAAGTGGCTATTTTGCTGAATATGATGCTCTGCGTACAGAGATTGGATGGCTGTTGAACGGCGCAACCCAATACCAAAACTTCGCTATCGCGCTGATTGGTCCCTATATTGCCTTGCTCGCATGGGTAATTGACAAAGCGCCCAACTTGATATTGCCAGCTCTACTGACAGCGCCTTTCGTTTTCAGTCTATTGGGCTTTCTTTATATAAGGCAGCATGAAGAAGTGTTTGTCATTGCCGCCTACTTGAGCGAATATATCCGCCCTCGGATCAGAGCTCTTGTAAAGGACGATGCCTTGTGGGGTTGGGAAGAGTTTAAAGCGGAACGCAACACACAGATTGCCAAAGCAAATCGTCTGGGGATTTTTACGACAAGCACTGCAGTGCTTATACTTCGAGCGCTCCTATTTCTTGTGCCGGGATTATTGCCGTTAATAGCAGGGATTGGCCTGGTAATTACTCAAGGCTTTGACAATTTCCTCAAAAGTAATACTTTGCTGAGTAATATTCTCATAATAGCGGCAGGCGTGCTCGATTGCCTAGTCGTGCTTCTCTTAATAATCTACATGGTAACGCAAGGCAATCTTCCGAAGCGAATACTGCGTTTTCGAGATATGTCCAAACCCCACCGCAAATAAGAGTACTAGGGTCTGTATGCAAAATCAAAACGGCATGTCATTCTGAGGAGCGAAGCGACGAAGAATCTCAGTTTTAGCATAAAAGGCATCCCTGTTAGTATGAATATGAGACTCTTCGCTGCGCTCAGAGTGACATAACCTTAATTTGCATACAGACCCTAGGCTGTTATGCATATTAATCGCATTATTCTTCATCACACCCAAACACTCAGGCCTCCCAACAATGACGTGGAGACGACTGAGCTAACTGACCGGCTAGCCAGGCCTCAGGCATTTCAAGCGCTTGGCAATCGCATTTGGCCATGCCATTACCCGCTCAGCGGCTCACGCCTGTCGTTGTATTCAACCGCCATGGCCTCGCAAAGATCAGTGGTAAAAGTTGCAATACCGCACTGACGCGGCAGGTAATTGCCGATGAAGGCAATCCGCTTGATGATCGAGTGTTTGGTCTTTTCCATTCTAACGTCTCTTTCCAAACGTCTTTCTTGTTTGGTCTAGCCCTGGCGCAGCAACCTCGCTTGAAAACAAGAAAGTTGCGGTGCAGGTTACCGCTTGTCTCATAAATTACTAAACTTTCTGAACAATTTACAGGCCGAATCCAAACTTCCAGTTTAGTTTTTATGCGGTACTCTGTAATTGACGCAAAGAAACGGTCACCATGAGGCCGCCTCTGGCATCTATTGAAAGATATGGGTTAGATATTTTTCTGCGGGAAAGTCGTTCAGCCTTGGGAACCGTTTTTATTACGGTTAAGATTACTTATACCCCATTTCACCTCAAATAGCAATTCGCCACAACCGACATCAATACAATATCCCCGATTTCTCAGACCGGTTTCTTCAAATATCCTGTCGCCGAAAGTTTCCACTTATTACCCGTCCGACGATTTTCCGTCGAGACTTATAGCAGGTTCCTTCCCCAAACCCGACCGGGGGTTCGTCGGAATTGGGACACGCTTCGAGTATGCTTCGCGAAGCGTGTCCCATTTGACAGGCTTAGGATAAACTACGGGCGGAGGGGCTCCAGGTCGCAATTCACTCTTGCACTCTACGCCCTTGACAGCACGACCTACAAGGGTGTACCATCTTGTCACTCTGCGCGGAACTGCGCAGAGTTTTCCATTCCCTGCCCTCTCAATTGAATATCCACAATTCCGACTGAGCGCACGCAAGTACAGTCGGAAGATTCGTTTAAGTCAACGCGTGTTGACCAGCCCGAGGGATTCGGGCTTTCAACTTTTCTCACATTAAGGAGTGTAAAGCATGTCTGATTTAATAAGCAAGAACAAGACCTTGATGAGCCGCGTCTACGAGGAGTTGTGGAACAAGGGCAACTCCGCTTTAGCGGTGGAGATCTTCGCGCAACCTGAAGGCGTGGAGCGATTCGTGAGTCAGTTCCTTTTGTCTTTCCCCAACCTTCAACATACTGTCGAAGAGATGATCGTTGAAGGCGACCGCATTGCAGTGCGCTTCTCTGCGCACGGGACTCACTCAGGCGTGTGGATGCATTTTGCGTCGACGGGAAAATCCATCCACTACACGGGCGTGACTTGGGCGCGCATCGCAGATCATAAAATCGTTGAGCATAATACCTGGTGGGATAAGTCTAGTCTGATGGAGCAGATAGCAGGAGATTAAGTCCTGACGCCTGCATAAAAGAGTGACAGTCATCTATTCTGTTGTTGCTCTGACAGTTGTATCACTAATTGCTCTTTAAAAATTTACCCTTTTC
>CAZIYY010000104.1:0-18076 GCA_964543585.1 uncultured Anaerolinea sp.
AATATCCTTTGGGCGCAATGGGACCCGGCGGATTACCTACAACAGATCGCCAATACGTATGAGCAAGAAACCGGTATCAAAGTCAACATCATCCAGGAACCCTGGGGCTCGTTTGGCGACCGCTTCTTCACCGAAATGGCTGCCGGTGGCGATGCCTGGGATATGGTCGTTGGTGACAGTCAATGGGTCGGGACAGGCGCTACGCAAGGCCATTACGTGGATATCACTGACTTCATGGTTGGCGAAGGGATTGACAAGACCGTTACCCCAGCCACCCTCGCATCCTATGGTGAATACCCGCCTGGTTCCGGCACCTACTACGCCTACCCCACTGAGGGCGACGCGGACGGCTGGGCTTACCGCAAGGACCTGTTCGAGGACCCTGCCGAAATGGCCGCCTTCAAGACAGAGTATGGATACGATTTAGCCCCGCCCACAACCTATGACCAACTGCGTGATATTGCCATGTTTTTCACCCGGCCTGATGACGGTCTCTATGGTGTGGCAATCTACACCCAGGCTGATTACGATGCCTTAACGATGGGTGTCGAAAATGCCTTCTTTAGTTTTGGTGGAGAATGGCATGATGAGAATAACAATGTCACGGGTGTGGTAAACTCTCCCGAAGCCATTGCCGGTGTCGAGTTTTACCGCTCGCTGTACGAATGTTGTCAGGCACCTGGGCTCAGCAACGCCTTCTTCTCGGAATCTAATGATGCTTTCATCGGCGGCAAGGTAGCGATGTCGATGAACTACTTCGCCTTCTTCCCGGCGCTGGTGAACGAAGCCACCAACCCCCACGCGGCGAGCACAGGCTTCTTTGTCAATCCCGCAGGCCCCACAGGTCAACAACATGCTGCCCTAGGCGGCCAGGGAATGACCATCATTTCCTATATCTCCCCGGAACGTCAGGAAGCGTCCAAAGCCTTCATCCGCTGGTTTGCTCAAGAAAGCAATCAAGTGGAGTGGGCCCGCGCTGGTGGCTATACCTGCAATATCAATGTTCTCAAGTCGGATGAGTTTCTCAATCAGACTCCTTACAATGCTGCATTTGCAGAAACCATGACGTTCGTCAAAGATTTCTGGAACGTCCCCGTGTTTGGCGAACTCTTGCTGGTCGCCCAAACCGAACTGGGTAAATATATTGTGAATGGTGAAGGTACTGCCGAAGAGGCGATGAATGCCATTGCCGAACAACACGATAAAATCCTGATCGAAGCAGGTCTAAAGAAATAAAGATTTGTCAGTTATGTTGCATCGCTCCAGAGGTGTCCTCTGGAGCGATGCAACCCTTAGGAATGAAGTATGTCGTCTGTCCCCTCATCCCATCCCCCCAACCGCCGTGGTCATCTCAGTGACCGCGCCATTCTGAACCTGTTCATCTGGCCGACCCTGATCCTGCTGATCGCGATGAATATCTTCCCGCTGTTTTACAGTCTGTATCTCAGCTTTACAAATTATTCAGCGATTGCGCGCCAAATTCCCCTTTGGATTGGGTTTGAAAACTTTAGCAAAATTCTGAATGACGAAAAGCTATGGCAGTACTTTGCTACAACCGGTCGTTATGTGCTCCTATCAGTAGGTTTACAAACGATTTTTGGGTTTGGAATGGCCATGCTTGTGCGGGAAAAGTTTCGCGGGAGCGGCCTCCTCACTACATTAATCCTGGTGCCGATGATGCTTTCCCCTGTTGTTGTCGGCTTGTTTTGGAAGTTGATGTACAACCCCACGTTCGGCTACGTCAATTTCTTATTGGGCTTCACCAATGCGGGTACTGCGCCCGACTTTTTAGCCAGCAGTTGGGCGAGGGAATTTGTCCCGGGCCTGGCGCTGACCGCTGTTGTTTTGGTGGACGTTTGGATGTGGACACCGTTCGTGATGCTATTGGTTCTTTCTGGCTTAAAAGCCATTCCCGATTATCTCTACGAAGCCGCCGCGATTGACCGTGCCAGTTCCTGGTTCCAATTCTGGCGAATCACCCTCCCCCAGGTTGCCCCCTTGCTGTTAATCGCCGTTTTATTCCGCACGATTGAAGCCATCAAATCCTTTGACCTCGTCATGGGTATGACGGGAGGAGGTCCAGGCAGTCAAACGGAACTCATCGCTGTCAATTTGTATCGCCAGGCTTTTCAAGGTCAATTCCGAACCGGACCAGCGAGCGCGTTAGCTTACATCATCTTGATCATTATTATTGCGATCAGCAATCTTTATATTCGTTTTCTTAATCAGTCGCGAGGAGAAGACTAACATGGCACAATTTGAAGAAGTCGGTCCCGCCAAACCTATTACCGAGTCTATTCGGGTGGATAAAGTCAGTCCTCGTGCGCGCCTTTTTCATAATCTGCGCGCGCTCGCCGTCTTGGTAATGGCCATCGTAGGCTTAATTCCAATTTTTGTGATGATCGTGACCGCCTTTAAAACACGTTCAGACGTTGTCTCCGACCCACCGAAGGTGTTTTTCAACCCTACCCTGGAAGGGTTTGTCTACTTATTCACTGAGCGTGCCCTGCTCCCCCAGGCGCGTTTGGAAGAAGCCCAGGCAAATGCCGAAGACCTGGGATTATTTGGGCGAATTGCCCTAGAAAGCGGTCAGGAAATCACCGCCCCAAGCGACTATGTAAATCGACTCAAAAATTCGCTTATTGTGGCTGGAGTTTCCACGGTGACATCGGTTGTGCTTGGCTTGTTTGCGGCCTATGCCTTTAGTCGGTTTGATATTGCGGGGAAAGATGATCTCTTGTTTTTTATTTTGAGTACCCGCATGCTGCCAGCTGTGGTTGTCACCATCCCCATATTCTTAGTGTATCGTCAGCTGGGTCTTCATGACACCTACCTGGGAATGATCCTGCTTTACACAGCCTTCAACCTTTCCTTTTCCGTCTGGCTGTTGAAGGGATTTATCGACGAAATTCCCCGTGAATACGAAGAAGCCGCGCTCGTGGATGGCTATACTCGTTTGCAGGCATTTTTCAAAATTGTTTTGCCTCAGGCTGTGACTGGCATTGCCGCCACTACCGTCTTTTGTCTGATTTTTGCCTGGAACGAATATGCATTTGCCCTGATGCTCACAAGCGATCAGGCTCGTACGGCCCCGCCCAGTATTGCCACCATGCTTGGGCGCGGCGGCATTGAATGGTCTGCCATCGCCGCCGGGAGTTTAGGTTTTCTCATCCCTGTCGTTATCGTCACCTTCGCATTACGGAATTATTTATTGCGAGGGGTTACGTTCGGAGCAATTCGACAATAATCATGGCAACTATCCAACTCCAACAAGTAGAAAAAAAATTCGGTGAACTCTATGCCGTTAAGCCAATGGATTTAACCGTTGCGGATGGTGAATTTGTATCTCTGCTTGGCCCCTCAGGATGCGGAAAAACGACCACCCTCCGCATGATCTCTGGCTTGGAAACCGTTTCCGGCGGAACCATCTCGCTGGATGGGCGTAACGTGACCTGGCGGCATCCGAGCGACCGCAATATCGCGTTCGTTTTCCAGTTTTACGCCCTCTACCCCCATATGAACGCCCGACAAAATATTGCTTTCCCCCTGCAAGCCGAAGGGATGGCAAAAGCCGACATCGAAAAACGTTTGGACGAGGTGGTTAAACTTCTCCACATCGAACACTTGCTCAATACGCACCCCGGTAAATTGAGTGGTGGGGACAAACAGCGTATCGCCCTCGCCCGCGCCCTTGTCCGCCGCCCGGCCGCGTTCCTCATGGACGAACCACTCGGCGCGCTCGACGCGGAGTTCCGCGAAACGATGCGCGCGGAGATCAAGCGTCTTCATCTCAATATCCATGCCACCACCGTCTACGTTACGCACGACCAGGTTGAGGCGATGGCGATGAGTGACCGCATCGTTGTCATGTCCGCCGCTGAAGTTCAGCAAGTGGGCACTCCAGCCCAGGTCTATTACGATCCGGCCAATTTGTTTGTCGCTCGCTTCATTGGAAGTCCTGGCATGAACCTGATCGCAGGGCAACGTGTTGGAAAACATATCCACCTGGCCAGCGGAGGGCGGTATGTTATCTCTGACCATTTACACAGCCCACTCACAGACGCCCTTAATGGGGACGGCGAGGTCATGCTTGGTTTTCGCCCTGAGGCCGCCCAGATTAATCCCGACGGTGATTTCACCGGTAACGTTTACGCAACAGATATGCACGGCGCGTACACCATGCTTCATATCAACCTGAACGAGAATGAAATCGTCCATATTCGCGGGGATCGGGCCGTTTCTTTCCCGATTGGCACACAAGTTCGTTTTGACCTGAAACAAGATATGGTACGGTTTTTCCACCCTAAAACCGAAAAAGCCATTCGGCAGGAGGCCCGCGTATGAGCAGCGTGGATCTGCAAGGCGTCACCAAAGACTTTCCAGGCCTCCGCGCGCTGGACAATGTCACATTTTCAATCAAAGATAGCGAGTTTTTTGTTCTGCTTGGCCCGACCGGGGCGGGCAAAACAACCATCTTACGCATCATCGCGGGGTTGACCAAACAAGACGCGGGAACCCTATCCTTTGACGGAATTTCGATGGAGCACACCACCCCCGCTGACCGGGACGTGGCCTACGTCTTTCAGCAATATTCCCTGTACCCGACGATGACGGTGTTCGACAATCTAGCCTTCCCCCTGCGTTCCCCCCTCCGTAAAACGCCTGAAGCAGAAATCCGCAAAAAAGTTGATGAAGCCGCCCAAAAATTGAGGATTACCCACCTGCTAGACCGGAAAACCGCTCGGCTTTCTGGCGGGGAAATGCAACGGGTTTCCATCGGGCGCGCCATTGTGCGCGAACCCCGCGTGTTTCTGATGGACGAACCACTGTCCAACCTGGATGCGAAACTGCGCGAAAGCCTGCGCGTGGAACTTCAACACCTGCAAAAAACCCAGGGCAACACCACCCTCTTCGTCACTCATGATCAGATCGAAGCCCTGACGATGGCAGACCGCATCGCTGTGTTAAATGAAGGACGCGTAATCCAGATTGGTACCCCAAACGATATTTATGACCGGCCCGCCACAACCTTCGTCGCAACGCTCGTCGGCACACCGCGGATCAATCTATTCAAAGCCGGTCGGGACAATGGCATGGTTCTGATTGAGAACAGCGATCTGCATATTCCATCGGCAGGCAACACCCCTACCCAATTTCTTCTCGGTATTCGCCCTGAAGATATAAAACCAGCTGCAGACGGGCAGTTTGCCGGGCAGTTGGTGTTGACCGAACCCCTGGGCCTCGAGACCATTTTGCACATCCAATCCGGCGGGCAAACCCTGTTGAGTTTGGTTCCAGGCATGACCCACTTCAAACTCAACGACACCATCCGGTTTAACCTCATGCAAGATCGGTTGCACTATTTTGATTTGGAGGGAAAACGTTTATGAAATTTGGCGTCAACACCTGGGTTTGGACCTCACCCCTAACCGCCACGGAACTTGAAAGCCTTGCCCCACTTGTGGCCGGGATGGGTTTTGACTGGATCGAAATTCCGCTCGAAAGCCTGGATGATCTCGATCCCGCGCGGGGTGCGATCATTATCCAAGAATATGGCTTGGGTGTGAGCACTTGCGCGGCGATGGGCCCAGACCGAGACCTGATTCACCCGGACGAATCTATTCGTGCAAACGGAATGAATTATATCCGGGGGGCAGTTCTTGCCACCCAAAAATTGGGTGCGACCAATTTGGTCGGCCCTATCTATTCCGCCGTGGGCCGTACCTGGCAATCCACATCCGAAGAACGGGCACGGGATACGGAGTTACTCGTGTCTCAACTCCGTTCGCTGGCAGAATATGCCGGTGATCATGGTGTGGTATTGTGCATCGAACCGCTCAACCGCTTTGAAACCAGTTTCATCAACCTGGCCGCGCAAGCCATCGAAGTGATTGACCGTGTCGCCCATCCCGCCTGTCAGATCATGCTCGATACCTTTCATATGAACATCGAGGAGAAATCATTGGGCGACGCCATCCGCGCAGCCGGCCCCCGCTTGAAGCACGTTCACACCTGTGAAAATGACCGCGGCGCGCCCGGCACTGGGAACGTAGCCTGGAGCGAAGTCGCCGCCGCGCTCAGAGAAATTCATTACGATGGCCCGCTCGTCATCGAATCCTTCACATCCAAAGTCCAATCCATCGCCCGCGCTGCTGCCATTTGGCGCAACCTCGCGCCGACCCAGGACGCGTTGGCAGAGGATGGGCTCAGGTTTTTGAAAAGGCTTTTCTCATAATGATTAATAGCGTACAAGTTGGCGTCGTCGGCACAAGCTGGTGGGTAGATCTTTTTCACCTGCCAATGTTGAAGAGTCATTCGCAGGCGGGAATCGCGGCTATTTGCGGCCGTAATTGTGAGCGCGCCGAAGAGATGGCGAAGAAATACGACATCCCGCGCGTTTTCACGGACTACCGGGAAATGATTGAGAAGGGCAACTTGGACGCGCTCGTCGTCTCTACGCCTGACGATTCACATTATCCGATTACCATGAATGCCCTTGATGCGGGTCTGCATGTGATGTGCGAAAAGCCAATGGCGCTCAATGCCGGACACGCCAAGGAAATGTACGAAAAAGCAGAGGCGGCTGGCGTCAAGCATATGGTTCTCTTCACGTGGCGCTGGCTGCCTCATTACCAATATTTGAAAACATTAATTGATACGGGTTATCTCGGACGCGCTTTTCAATGTCAACTTCGTTTTCTAGGAGGATATGGCCGCGATGGCCAGTACGGGTGGAGATTTGACCGAACGCGCGCTAATGGGATTCTGGGTGATCTCGGCTCGCACATGGTTGATTTTGCGCGCTGGTACGTGGGTGACATCGCCAGGGTGAGTGCTCACTTGGCTACTTTTGTTGATCGGCCTGGACCGGATGGACTACCTCTTGACCCGGCGAACGACTCGGCGGTGGTCACGCTCGAGTTCGTCAATGGAGCCCAGGGTACGATTCAAGTCAGTGCCGTTGACCACCTTGGTGGTTCAGGGTTTGAGCATCATGTCACCTTATATGGCGAGTCGGGCACACTTGATGCAGAACATACATTTCCGGGTACTGCGCTTCATGGTGTGCGCCACGACAAGAAAGAGTTTATACCGCTTCCGGTGCCGGATTCATTTTGGGGAGATGTGGACAAGAGCGATCCATGGAATGTCTTTGACAAGCAATCCGTCGGCGACCGCTTGTTCATCGATGCGATTGTCGAGGATCGATCAGTGTCCCCGAACTTCTACGATGGCTGGAAAGTTCAACAAGTGATTGATGCCGCCATTGAGTCGCACCGGAGCGGCTCCTGGATTTCGTTACCACAAATGTAAAACGTATCAACCAGTTTTTTTTTCAAAATTTGGTTTTTACGACCAATTGAGATCTTATATTCTTACATTAAGGAGATATCTATGACCCGACCCGTAACACTTTGCACCGCCCAATGGGCGGATATGCCCATGGAAGAAATGGCCCAAAAGGCGAGCCAATGGGGCTATGACGGCCTCGAACTGGCTTGCTGGGGCAATCACTTCAACGTGCAGCGAGCACTCACAGAGAAGGAATATTTGCCACAGCTACAGGCAATTCTCGACCAGCATAACCTTAAGTGCTTCGCCCTCGCTACTCATCTCGTGGGGCAAGCCGTTTGTGACAACATTGACACGCGCCACAAGAGCATCGTGCCTGACCATGTGTGGGGCGACGGCGATCCAGAAGGTGTACGCCAACGCGCTGCCAAAGAAGTGGCGGATACGGCGCGTGCTGCCGCCAAGTTTGGCGTTCACCAGATCAATGGCTTCACGGGATCAAGCGTGTGGCACATGATCTACTCGTTTCCGCCGAACGATTTCAGTGTGATTGAGAAAGGTTACGAGGATTTCGCCGCGCGCTGGAATCCTGTTCTGGATGTGTTCAAGCAGGAGGGTGCTAAATTTGGCCTGGAGGTGCATCCCACGGAGATCGCTTACGATTTTGTGACCACGCGCAAAGCGCTCGATGCTATCGACCATCGTCCTGAGTTCGGTATTAATTATGACCCGAGTCATCTCATACATCAGTTCCTCGATCCGGTTGCTTTTATCCATGAATTCGCCGATCGCATCTATCACGTCCATGCCAAAGATTCCAAGCTATTCTTGAGCGGGCGCAACAGCATCCTGAGTTCGCATCTCAATTTTGGTGATGCTCGGCGCGGCTGGGATTTTATTTCGGTCGGACATGGTGATGTGCCGTTTGAAGCGATTTTCCGCGCGTTAAATCTGATTGGTTATCAAGGCCCGATCTCCGTCGAATGGGAAGACTCAGGCATGGAACGCGAGTGGGGCGCTCAAGATGCGCTGGCGTTCGTGCGGCGTACGGACTTTGCCCCATCGGCGATTGCCTTTGACGCAGCATTTGAAAAGAAGTAAGGATACGGAGAATCAACATGGCTGATACTGGCTTCACTACCATGGCTGGCGCAAAATCTGAAAGCGCGGCCCCTGAAATTGGCATTGGAATGTTGGGATATGCCTTTATGGGCAAAGCGCACTCCAATGCGTTCAAAAAACTCCCTTACATGATGTACCCGCCCGTTGCCATCCCCAAACTGGCGGCGATTGCCGGGCGCAATGAAAGCGCGGTCAAAGAGGCAGCGGCCCGCTATGGGTACGCAAAATATTACACTGACTGGCGTGACATGCTGGCTGATGACGATGTCCAGCTTTTCGACAACGGCGGCCCCAACGACACCCACGCCGAGCCTTGTATCGAAGCCGCCAAAGCGGGTAAACATATTCTGTGTGAGAAACCCCTTGCTCGCACTGCCGAAGAAGCCAAAGCCATGCTCGACGCGGTCACCAAAGCAGGCGTTAAACACGCCGTCGCGTACAATTACCGTTTTGTCCCTGCCATCCGGCAGGCGAAGATGTTGATTGAATCCGGCGCGCTCGGACAGATTTACCACTTCCGCGCCGTGTACCTCCAGGAGTGGATCATGCCCCACTACGGGACGCCCCATATCTGGCGCTTGGATAAAGCCGTGGCCGGGAGCGGCGCTTTGGGTGACCTAGGGGCGCATATCATTGATCTTGGCCGTTTCCTTGTTGGAGAGTTCAGCAGCGTCAGTGCAATGGCCCGCACGTTCATCCCGGAACGCCCTGGTTCGGATGGGAAAATGAAAAAGGTGGATGTGGACGACGCCTTTGTTGCTGCAGTGGAGTTTGAAAACGGTGCCATCGGCACAGTCGAGGCAACACGCTTTGCAGGCGGCCACAAAAACTCCAATTGTTTTGAAGTC
This sequence comes from uncultured Anaerolinea sp., assembly GCA_964543585.1. Taxonomy (GTDB): domain Bacteria; phylum Chloroflexota; class Anaerolineae; order Anaerolineales; family Villigracilaceae; genus Defluviilinea. The sequence continues at coordinate 9,264 of CAZIYY010000104.1, forward strand.
AACGGTGAAAAAGGCAGTATTCGCTTCGACCTGGAACGCATGAATGAAATGGAAGTTTTCTGGGTGGGTGAAGAGCCAAAAGAAACGCAGGGTTTTCACAATGTATTGGTCAGTGAAGGCTATCATCCCTTCTGGTCAAACTGGTGGCCGCACGGTCACATTATTGGTTGGGAACACACTTTCGTTCATGAAATTCATCACCTTCTTGATGCGATCGTCAACGACAAAAGCATCGCTCCCTATGGCGCAGATTTCTTGGATGGCTACAAAAACGCTGTCATCTGCGATGGCATTTTGGAATCTGCCCGGTCAAAGCGGCAGGTGGACTTAAAATATTAAGGTTTCAGGTATCGCTATGCCCCTCTCCCGACCTCGCGTCCCCCTTGGCTTGCCCGTTTCAGTGGTGATTTTGCTGATCCTGGGAAGTATCGCCGGCCCTCTGATTCGCTCCAACTTCACGGAAAAAGAGCGGGTATCCAATGTGCTCCTCGAAGCGATCCCGTTTATCTTGATCTTCGTTGCCATCATCCTGACGTTCATCACTTTGATCTCTCTGGTGGCAAGCGTCTTAAATGACAACATCGCCCGTCGAACGCATACGATGATAGAAAGAATCATCATGTTCGGAATTGTGGGTGGAGTGATTGGCTTGTTTCAACCCTGGTGGTTTTCGGTCTACAAATATAGCTTTATGTTTTTGCTAGTTTCCACCCTTTCTTTCATTTTGTGGTCTCACATTCGCCCCAAACGGGCGCTCCGAAACCAATGAATAACTTTCCCTCAGAAATGATCCGCAGCGAACTCGAAGAGATCGTTGGGGAACACTTTATCTCAGTCAAAGAAACCGACAAGCTCGTCTACTCCACCGATTGGTCGTGGATGCCGCAGATGTGGCTGGATCGCGGTCAACGCCTCCCCACACCCGATTACATCGTCCACCCCAGCTCAGCAGAGGAGATTGCTGAGATTATGTTGATTGCCAACAAATACCGCATACCTGTTGTCCCGTGGGGAGGAGGGTCAGGGACGCAGGGAGGTGCGCTGCCTCTGTTCGGTGGGATTCTGGTGGACACGAAGCGGATGGATAAGATCATCGAGATTGATGAAAAATCCCTCACCGTCACCGGCCAGGCTGGGATCAACGGCCAGCAGTTGGAATGGGCGTTGAACGAAAAAGGTTTGACCCTCCCGCATTATCCTGCCTCAGCAAACTGTGCAACGTTGGGCGGATACCTCGCCCCTCGTGGCACCGGCACGATCAGCACCAAGTATGGCAAAGCGGAGGACTTATTTCTACGCATGCAAATCGTCCTCCCCACAGGCGAAATCATCCGCACGGCGCATGTCCCCAAACACGCCGCCGGGCCAGATTGGGCGCGGTTGTGGCTGGGGGCGGAAGGTACATTCGGCATCATCACCGAAGCGACCATGCAGGTGGATTATCTCCCTGAAATGCGCTTGCTCCGCGCGGTGCTGTTCGATAACCTGAGCAATGCTCTCGAAGCGGGCCGCCTGATAATGACCCGTCGCCTGGAACCTTTCGTCATTCGCCTGTACGACCCTGAATCCACACGTTCTCAGGTCAAAAAAGTATTGGGCTATGAGTTTGACGGAGCGTACATGGTTATCGGGTTTGATGGTGACCCGGATATCGCCGCCCTGCAGGAGAAGAAAGCCCTCGAAATCTGCGCGGGCTTGGGCGCGCGTGACCTCGGACGCGAACCGGGTGAAAAGTGGTGGGAACATCGCTACGATTTTTATTATCCACCTAAAAGCCTGCACCTGCCCTGGATGTACGGAACAACTGAAACTGTCACCACCTACGACCGGATCGAAAAACTCTATTGGGCAGAAAAAAAAGCCGTCGAAGAGGGTTTTGCTGACTGGAATGTAAAATTCATCGGTCATTTCTCACACTGGTTTCATTGGGGTGTGATGGTTTACTCCCGCTTTATTATCGAAGAACCCCCAGCCGATGCCCAGGAAGCGTTGCGACTGCACAACCGCGTCTGGAATGCCGCCATGACCGCCGTGCTTGAAAACGGCGGCATGATCAATGAACACCACGGCGTGGGTCTCAAACTGGGCCGCTTTATGCGCCGCCAGTTTGGTGATGCCTGGCCGTTTTTATTGCGGCTGAAACAAATGATCGATCCAAATGGGATCATGAATCCGGGAAAAACAGGATTTTAGATGGACGTTCTCCATACCACTGAAAACTGCCGCTACTGCCTAATGTGCCGCCACGTCTGCCCGGTTGGGCATGTCACCCGGCTCGAAACGCTCACCCCGCATGGCTGGGGATTGACTATTGCCTCCGTTCAGCGCGGCTTGTTAACCTGGAACGACGAAACGGTGGATGTTCTCTATTCCTGCGCTGACTGCGGCCTCTGCCGCGCCAACTGTGCCACCGGCCAACCCTTGCCTGATGCGATCGCCTCTGCTCGTGCAGAAGTTACCGCCCAACATCTTGCCCCTGCCATCGTATACGAAATTGGTGAAATGCTCAAACAGTATGAAAATCCTTACGTCAAACAGACTCCTGAAAAAGTGACAGGCACGGGTGCGGTGGCATTGTTCGTTGGGGATGAGACAGCTCACCGCTGGTCAGAAGGGATGAATGCGGCCCGAACATTGATCCAGGCCACAGGGGTAACCCTAATAGAGATTGGAATCGGGCGCAACAATGGTTACCTCGCCAGTTCTATTGGCTTCCCAGAGACCGGGCGGATATTAGCGCAAGCTACATTGGATGAATTGCGGGCGTCAGGTGCACGCAAACTGCTTGTTCTCTCGCCCGGAGATTATTTTGCCTTCAACCAACATTTAATCGAGCGGCTGGGACTCACCTGGCCGGAGGAGGTCGAACTTATCGAATTAACAACGTATTTGTATGACTATTTCAAAGCTGGCAGACTCACTTTTACCCCGCTTGAAGACACAACCTCCTACGCGTACGTTGACCCAGCCCATGCGGCGCGTGTTCCCGGGGGCCGCGCGGCCGCGCGGGCCATCCTGAAGGTTGTTCTCCCCATCCCTGCGCGAGAGTTGTTTTGGCGGGGTGAGCGCGCCCATCCCACCGGGAGCGTCGCGCTTCAATTCACCCAACCTCAACTCGCCGATCATCTTACCTTCGCAAGGCTGGAGGACACGGTGAAATCAGGCGCGCGGGTTGCCATCACTGAAGATGCAGGCACGCTGTACCAACTCAAGCGCCACGCGGCGCGTTTTGGCGTGCGCGTTCAGGGATTGTACGAACTACTGGCAACCTCACTTATCTCGAATTAGTGACTTCAGTCGCTGTTCACATAAAACGACCTCAGTCGTTCCAACAAAAAACTTTCTTTACCCGGAGGTACCCAAATGCACCTATCAATGCACAACTGGATGCGGGCAGAACCCATCGAAGTAACCGTCGCCCGCCTTGCAAAATACGGTTACGAAAGTATCGAAATTGGTGGTGAGCCAAAAAGATATAACACCAAAGATGTCAAAAAACTTCTGGACGAGCACGGCATTCGCTGCTGGGGCGCTGTTACCTTGATGTTTGAAGGACTGCACCTGCCGTCGCCAAGTGAACAGATTCGAGCTAACACCGTTCAGTACGTCAAAGACTGCCTGACCATGATCAAAGAATTGGATGGGGAGATCTTGACCATTGTTCCGGGCACTGTCGGAAAGGTGAATCCGGATGCTACACCGGAGGAAGAGTGGCAATGGGCTGTGGAGGGCATGAAAGAAGCTGACGCATGGTCCAAGCGGGAAGGCGTGCGAATCTGCGTTGAGCCAATTAACCGATTCGAGACTTACTTCTGTAGCCGTGCCAATCAGGCCCTTGCTCTAGCCGAGGCCACCAGCCCCGAGTGTGGAGTCTGCCTGGATGCTTTTCATATCAACATTGAGGAAGTCGATCCCCATGAGGCCATTCGAAAGATCGGTAATCGCTTGTACGACTTTCATGTGGCCGATACCAATCGCTTTGCCTGTGGCTGGGGTCATTGGGACTGGTCCAAACTGGTTGGCACGCTGAAGTCAATTGGTTATGATGGCGCGCTGACCGTCGAGTTTGTCGCCCCTGTAGATCGCACGCCCGCCAATCCTTATCCCACCATGGTAGAAACTGACCTGAGCAGACTGGAAATCTCCGAAGACCAGAAGAAGTTCATCATCGATCATGGTTCTAGTTTCCTCACCGAAGAATTCTACAGTGGGCAGGTAAAGGTCTGCGCGGATACGCTGCTGCCGTTGATTAAGTAATGAAGTAAAAAGTGAGCAGTGAACATTGAGTGACCTACTTACTACTCACTGCTTACTGCTCACTAAACTAGGAGTTCGTTGATGGACGAGACTGTCCTGATCATCGGCACGCTCGATACGAAGGGCGTGGAGATTGGCTACCTGCGCGACCGGATTCAGGCATTGGGTTTGCAAACGATTGTCGTGGATGACGGCATCCTGGGCGAGCCGCTAGGAATTACACTAAGCAAAGACGATATCACCCGCGCGGAAGCCGCAACCTATATTGGCACAACAATTGACGCGCTCCGCAACGCGGGCAGCCGGGGCAAAGCCGTTGCTGAGATGCGCGAGGCACTCAAGAAACTGACTTTGGAATTCTACAAACAGGGCAGAGTTCACGCCATTGTCAGCATGGGCGGCGCGGAGGGCGCGGTGATGGGCGCGGCCGCGATCATGCAGCTGCCCGTCGGCGTGCCGAAAGTGCTCGTCTCCCCAATCGCGTCGGGCAAACATTACTTCGACCCGATGGTCGGGACAAGCGATATCATGGTAGTCCACTCCATCGTGGACATCCTTGGGCTGAACCCCATCGCGACCACCGTGTTTGACAACGTGGCTGCCGCCCTGAAAGGGATGGTCGAACACGGCCACATTCTCCCCCCGCCCCAACTCGGCGACCACTATGTCGCCGTCACGATGCTGGGCAACACGACCAAAGCGGTCATGGCGCTCAAAAAACGGCTCACCGAAGCGGGCTATGAGTCCGTCATCTTCCACTCGAACGGTGTTGGCGGAACGGCGATGGAAGAACTGACTGAAGCCGGGCAATTTGTTGGCGTGATTGACTTCACTACGAATGAAATTTTCGATCCAATGCACGGCGGCATCCATGACGCAGGGCCGGAGCGGCTCAAGCGCGTGGGGCTGGCTGGCGTGCCGCAAGTGGTCGTCCCGGGCTGTGTGGACTTTTGCGTGTTTCACGCCGGGCATATCCCCGCCCACTTGCGGGGGCGTCCGGTCTATGACCACAATCCCGAATACACCCTCGTCCGTGCAACTCACGAGGAGATGATCGAGTTAGGCCGAATCTTTGCCGAACGGTTGAACCTGGCAAAAGCTCCGGTCGTCGTTGCGGTTCCCACGCAGGGGTTATCCATCCCCAACGTCCCGGGCGGGGTATTCTGGAATCCCGAAGCGGACGCGGATTTTTTGAAAACTGTAAGAAGCCAAATCCGGGAAGATATTCCCGTTTACACCTATGAACGCCACGTCAATTCCCCCGAGTTTGGGGTAGAGGTGGCGGAGTTGTTTATCAAATTAATGGAGGATCATCAATGATCGCAGACAATGGACGAAATTACAAAACCCTTCCCCACCTCACCGAAGGCGACGAAGCCTTCCGTGCCAAATTCCTTTCCTGGGATTTAGGGAATTTGACCTACGTGGATATCCGCGAATATCTCAAAGAGAAAGATACCATTCTCGTTCCAATGGCCTCGCTGGAGCAACACGGCCCACACCTACCGCTTTACACTGACACCATCACCGCCGTTGAGGTTTCCAAACGGGTCGCGGAGATGATTGGGGTTCTCCACTCCCCCGCGGTCTGGATGGGCTACTCCCCTCAGCATATGTACGCGCCCGGCTCGGGGCGCGGTACGATCACCGTCCGCAGTTCCACCCTGCTCAGCCTGATCCACGATGTGGCGCGCAGCCTGATTCATCATGGGTTCAATCGCATCATCTTCATCAACGGACATGGCTCAAATGTCAAAGTGATTGATCCTGTATTGCGCAAACTGCGCTATGAAACCGGGGCGTTGATCGGCTTCGTCAAACCGTATATGGAGAACTACGTGGGCATCTTGAAAGGGCTAATGGAGAACCCGCCCGATGAAACCCCCGGCTGGCATTCCAGCGAGTTGGAAACTTCCCAAGATCTGGCATGGAACGCAAAACTGGTGCGGATGGAACGCGCTGATTTTACGCGGGCGCATATCCCCGATTTCCTGCCGAAGACCTTCGCCAAAAAAGATGGGATGCCGGACGTGGAATTCGATGATTATAAATATTTCACTTTCCCAATGGATCATCACGAGTTCATCGAAAGCGGCACGATTGGCAATCCCATGCGCGCCACTGCTGAAAAGGGTGAAGAAGCCTTCCGTCGCCTGTCCGAACACGTTGCGCGCGGGGTGTTGGAATTGATGAAAGTCTCCGTCGAAGTCCACACGCGCGAATTTGTGGATCGGGTAATGTGAACACATAAACGGGATGTGTGATGCATGAAGTTACAAATTCACATTTTATGCATCACCCTATACGACTTTTTACTGCTTGAACACTAACCCTGTCACATTCTACGCGGTGGCGGTGCTGGTCGCCCTCCTGATCGGTTTCTCGAAGGGAGGGCTGGGCGGGACGCTCGGTGGACTGGCGACGCCTCTGATGGCGCTGGTGATGCCTGCAGATCAGGCTATTGGATTGCTCTTGCCTATTCTGATGGTCGCAGATGTGTTTGCGGTCGCGTCTCACTGGAAACGATGGGATTGGCGGCTGATCATCCTGATGATGCCTGGCGCGGTTGTAGGCGTTACCATTGGCACATTCTTCATTACAAATGCCCCGACTGAAACCCTGAAAATGGCGCTGGGAATCATTGTTTTATTATTTGCGTTGTACAAAATCCTTGAAGCGCGTCTGTTTAACGCCTTGACCTATGAGGCTAAAGATTGGCATGGTGTCTTTGCTGGAACAGTGGCCGGGTTCTCATCTGCATTGGCACACACAGGCGGCCCGCCGGTCAGCATTTACCTGCTCATGCGGCGTGTTCCGACGCACATCTTCAACGCTACTTCCGCCTTATTCTTTGCCATCCTCAATTGGGTAAAAGTCCCTTACTATGTTTACGCCCGATTATTTGATTTTCAACAAATGCGAAGTTTGATCTGGTTGCTTCCCCTGCTTCCGTTAGGGGTGTGGGGCGGTAAATGGGCGGCGGACAAAATCAGCCAGGAGGTTTTTGAGCGGGTGATCGTCGCGCTGTTAGCTGTGACCGCGTTGTTGTTGATCCTCTCGTAAGGAGGTTTTCATGCCGAACCCCATTGTCATCGTTGGTGCGTTCGATACCAAAGGTATGGAGTTTCAATTCGTCCGTAACCTGATCCGCGAAAGTGGAATGGATACCATTCTCGTGGACTTTGGCGTAATGAGCGATTCTTCATTCAAGCCAGATGTGACTGCCGACGAAGTCGCTCGCGCGGGGGGGAGTACACTTGCCGAACTGCGTGCGAAAGCGGATAAAACCCTGGCGATGCGAACCATGTCCGTCGGGCTAGCCAAAGTGGTTGCGGATTTGCACACGGCAGGCAGGCTGGGCGGAATTATGGGGATGGGTGGGGGAGGCGGCACATCCATTGCCACTGCCGCCATGCGCGGTTTGCCAACAGGTATCCCGAAACTGATGGTGTCCACTGTCGCGGCGGGGGATATCGCCCCTTATGTCGGATCGCGGGACATCACGATGATGCCATCCGTCGTGGACGTAGCGGGGTTGAACTCCATCAGCCGCCGGATTTACACTAACGCCGCCGCCGCAATCGTGGGTATGGTGCGCCAGGAAAACCCGGAAGTAGCTGAAGAAAAACAGCTCATCACTGCCAGCATGTTCGGCAACACGACGCCGTGCGTCAATTACGCGCGCGAAATCCTGGAAAGCAAAAACTACGAAGTGCTGGTCTTCCATGCCACAGGCACGGGCGGACGCACTATGGAAGAATTGATTGCTGACGGATACATCACTGCCAATCTCGACCTCACAACCACCGAACTGGCTGACGAAGTTTGTGGTGGCGTACTGAGCGCAGGTCCCGACAGGATGATGGCCTCCGCTCACGCAGGAATCCCCACCGTTCTCGCGCCGGGCTGTGTAGATATGGCAAACTTCCACGCCCGCGCCGATATGCCGCAGAAATATCAATCTCGCCTGCTTTATGAGTGGAATCCGAACGTGACGCTGATGCGAACAAACATAGATGAAAACCGCGCCATTGGCGAGATGATCGCCCGCGCCGCGAACGACTCCAGCGGCCCGGTCGCGATCCTGATCCCTTTACGGGGGGTGTCCCAGCTCGACATCCCAGGCGGAGCATTCTGGGATCCGGAAGCGGATAGGGCGTGTTTTATTGCCATCAAAGAAAATCTCCGCCCCGACATTCCGTTCATCGAAATGGACAACAATATCAACGACCCCGCCTTCGCAGAAAAAGCGGTGGCATTATTACTGGCAATGCTCCGAATACCTAACATCTAATGGGAATAGTATACTTCGCCAACCCATGACAAAATAGAACATTTGTGCTAGAATTATTGTTGTATAATAAAAACAAAGCCGATGCCGAAAGAGAGAGAAAAATGGAAACAATAAAAAAACAGATGGCAACGACTGAAGCTACTTCAGAAGACAAAATAAAAGAGTTGATTGTTTTGCTTTCGGAACTGTCCGAGGGTGATGAGTATTTCTGTACTGCACCCATAAAACTGGACACTAAAGAGGCACTTGGCTATCAAGTTTT
>CAZIYY010000105.1:0-17920 GCA_964543585.1 uncultured Anaerolinea sp.
CGCCTTTTGAAGTATTCTTCAATCAGTCGGTTGCACTTCATACTTGAATCCAGGGTTCAAAAAACAACTGGGATTCAAGTTTCATCGGATGAAAGTGAGTTTAACTCCGCCAGACCCAAATTCGATCACATCGCCGGAAACCAGCGTATGCGGCTGGGTTGATGAAAAGCGTTCCCCATTTATGAAAGTGCCGTTCCGACTGTCGAGATCACACAGTATGAACTCATTATCTTGACGCTTGACCATCGCATGGTGTCGTGAGACTATTTTCTTAGTATCCAAATCGCTTAAGTCTATATCGTTCTTCACGTTTTTTGTGGCGCTGTCCCTGCCAAGCACAACTTCTCTTTCAGCCAAAGGAAAGGCCCTCCCATTTTCGGCGAGTAGAGTTGCAAATTCTGAGGATTCCATGGTAGTTGACGAAATGTTGCTCTGGGCAATATTGGGAAGCCACGCCTTCTTAAAAGCGTTCACTAAGTCTGTTACTTTTTCATAACGATCACTGCGTTGTTTTGCAAGTGCCTTGAGTAATACCTGTTCAACTTCCTCCGGTAAGTCCGGCTTGATGGAAGTGGGCAAAGGAGGGGGCTTATAAATATGATCCTCGATCAGAGAGAAAGCGGTGTCTGCATCAAAGGGTAAACGTCCGACTACTATTTCATACATCATCACCCCAAATGAATATATATCCGTGCCTTCATCAAGTTTTTCAGCGTTCACTGCTTGTTCGGGCGAAATATAATGCGGCGTGCCAACAATCATATCGCCTGTCAGGCTGGAGGCGTTTTCTAGGATTCGCGCCAGCCCAAAATCAGTGAGATAAACCCTTCCATCGCTTGCTATTAAAACGTTGGATGGTTTGGTATCGCGATGCAGAACACCGCGATTATGTGCATACTGCAGTCCATTGCCCACCGCACTGATAATTTTCAGTACTTCGGATTTCGAAAAAGGTAAACCCTTCATTCGATCTCCTAAAGTTTGTCCGTCAATAAACTTTAGGACAATATAAGGTTGCCCATCATGTTCATCAAAATCATACACCGGGACGATGTGGCTATTATCTAACTTTGCAATAACCCTGGCTTCCCGCCTGAAGCGTTCAATAAAATCGTGGTCCTTGCCTAAGGTTGCGTCCATAACCTTTATAGCGACATAACGCTCAAGCGCCGGATGGTAGGCTTTGTACACAGTAGCCATACCGCCTTGCCCTAGTTGCTCCCGAATTTGATAGGGTCCTACTCTTGCACCGATGGTAAATGACATGAAAATCTCCCGAGTGAAAAAAAGTTGTCGAAAAACCACGAACCTTATGTATATTACTCTTAAGGGTTGGTGTCTTCCAGATTAATTGCCGTGTCTTTTCTGTTGAAGCTGGACTGCCGTGCTATGATGACAGAGATATTATCGGGACCCTTGCTATTATTTGCCAAAGCGATCAATTTATCCGCCGCAACTTGGGGTGGCAGTTCGGTTGTCGCCGCCTGAATGAGCGTCTCTGGTACGACACCCCACAAGCCATCTGAACAGAGCAACACAATGTCATGCGATTCAAGTTTTTCTTCGGCAGCATAGGATTTGATTTCTGATCTTTTGGCTGTGATTGCCATCGTCAAGCGATTCCGGTTTGGGTGTGTGCGGGCTTCCTGCTTAGTTAGCACTCCAGCTCTCACTTGCGCCGCGACCCAGCTTTGATCCTGACTAACTTGCAGGGATTTTTTATCGCGCATAATGTATGCACGACTGTCTCCGATATTCAACAAAAAAAGGCGTTGTGGTTCCAACGTTACCGCCACAAGAGTGCTTCCCATAGAGGCGAGTTTGGAGTCTTTTGCGCCCTGCGCGCGTATCGATTGATGGGCGGCTTGCACACACTTTTCCATAAGGGGCAGGTAATCTGCCGGGTGGTGCGCCTGCTTGAATTCTTGTTTGAACGATTTGACGACCAGTTGACTCGCAAGCGCGCCGCCAAAATATTTCCCCAGCCCATCGGCAACGAGCAGCAGCGGTGGATGCCAGCGCTCGCCTGCGGCTGGCAAGACCACTTCCACAGCATCCTGATTTGGTTCCCTCCTGCGTTTACGACCTACATCGCAGGCAAAACCAAATTCAAATTGCGGTCGTTCCAGCTCGGTATCCATGAAGTCCTTGGTTGGTTCCTGGAGGCATCCAATTTTACAGATGGATTGTTTCTAATCCTGAACGGACGTTTTGTCAACGTCATCAGTGGCGGTCAGGTCGTTATCGTCGTAGGTCAGCGCGTCTGCGTCCACATCGCGGGTATAGAATTCAAAGCGGATGCGTGCGCGCTTACCGAGTTGAATCTCGTCACCGGTCTTTAAGAGGGCCGGGTCGGATCCCATCGGTGAACCATTCAGGAAGGTCCCATACTTGGGTGACTTGGCTGTCCCGGAACTATCTGCTGTTAGCACCTCCCTGAGGTAAAGTTTGCCGTTGATCTCGTAGATCTCGGCATGATGACGTGACACAGGTTTATCGTTCGGAAAATTGACGTCGTTATCCGCGCTGCGCCCAAGGGTGACCAAGGTAGCGGTAATCTCAAAACGATGACCCATTAGTGACGAATCGTCACTGGCTTCGACGGTGAGCGCACCAAGAACATCTGATTCGAGCTGCATGTCAACTGGTTTTCGAACATCATCCTGGCGACGATACACGGGTATACCCTGCATGGGCGGCAGAGAGTCTTGAACCTCGTACTGATCCGTCTGCTGAACTTTTGTCATCCGTTGTTGGCGCATTAAATAGAAGATGAGCAATCCAATGGCGATGATGCTCCCCGCACTCAGCAAAATGCTGAGGAAGATCGTGGAATTGCTGCCTGTTTCAGGAGCAGGTGTTGCCTCGGGGGGCACACCTGCTGCCGTGGACACCTCAATGGGTACCGACACTGCGCTGGTTTCCCCGTGAATGACGTTGATGGAATTCCGGGCAAGAATGTTGCTGTCCGCGCCATAGGCGATCGCGGTGATTGTCATGACTCCAGACGGATAGGACGTTGCATCCAATTCGAGTTCGTAGGGAGTCACATCATCCGTCCCTGCCTCCCCTCCGTTCACTTCGAACGCAACCCGTTCGATCACTGCCTGACCCTGGCTGGAAAGCGAGACCATGATCTTTAACCGATCCCCGATCGTTTCTCCATCAAGCGGTGCGTTAAAGGAAAGGTGGGGCGGCAGAACGTCCAATGGAAATTTGCGCGTGTCACTATCCTGTGGAAGTGTTGCATCGAGCCTGTTCACACCGGCGGTGAGGGCATGCGACCCCGGACCGGCAACGGATCTGTAGGTCAAAATGTATTGTGCACTTAGCTGGTTTGATAACACCTGGAAGGTGCTTGTCAGTTTGGATGAACTGGATGAATAGAGATAGTAACCGCCCGTCTGTTCGGCAAAGCCCTTGAGGGTTTTGGTATCGATCTGCTTCTCCACCCCGAGTCCGACGGTATAAATCGGTGCCCTGTATTTACCATTCGAGGCGGCACCGAGGACCTGCTCTATGGTACTCTGACTGCAGATGGCGCCAGCCGCTGTTTCATCCCTCCCGTCCGTAAAGAGGATAACGGCCCGGCTGCCGGGAAGAGGAGGATCCGGCGAGAACATCCTTACCGCCGAAAATGCCGCGTCATAAAGACAGGTTCCAGATTTTGGAGTGGTGGTGATCGAGTTGATCTTTTCAATGATCAGGTTATGGTCGGTCGTAAAGTCAATGCGTGGGATAACCTGGTCATCAAATGTGAGAACGGCGACCTGGTCGTTCGGTTTCAATTGACTTACAAAATTGGTGGCCGCGAGTTTCGCATCATTGATACCGGTGCCCGCCATGCTTCCACTGGTATCCATTACAAGCACAATGTTACCCGGCTCCTGGGTTAGCATCACTGCGTTTTGGATCTCAACTTTCTGTCCATCTTCAAGGAGTGTGAAGGATTCCTTTGGTAAATCCCTGATCGGTTCGCCTGCAGAATCTAGCACGGTGAGATACACGTTGATGTTGTAGGAAACGCCGTCTTCAGCCCGCACGGCCTCCACATAGTGCACAACGAGGTCAATGGCGGCAGTTTGCGCGAGTCCATGCATGTGCATGGAAAATAGGATAACCATGAACATGATACTCCTGCCCAGGAGCGAGAACCAATGAGATCTCATGCGTGCACCTTCCTGTGATGGTAGTGCATCTGTCAGGGCAGTCCCCAGATGCGGATACTTGCTTCGATGTTTGCGCCGGAGGCTATGTTATGCCCATCTGGTGAAAAACATACACCGGTAATCTGGTCGCTATGACTCTGTAATTCCTTTAAGACTGTCGCCGACTGTACATCCCAGAGTCGGACGATCTTGTCAGCTGTGCCGGTCACCACCATGGAATCGTCGGGTGAAAAATCAATGCTGTTGACAACGCCAAACAGATGTTCCTTCTGCTGGAGGAGAGATCCATCTTCCACGTTCCAAAAATAGAGGAAGCCATTGCCTCCACCTGCGAGCGTTTTTCCATCATGTGAAAAGACCAGGCTTTTGATCGTTTTATCCTGTCCGCCTTCTGTAAGCTGGTACACGCCTGTGTTGGCGTCCCATTTTAGGATGCCCTGTGACGTGCCGCTCACGATATATTGGGAATCCGGGGAAAAAGCCACTGCCCAGCCACCATACTTGCTTTTCAAGGGTCGGACAACACTGCCATCCTGGGCATTTAACAATTGGGTCTTGTTGTCTGAGATGCCCAAGGCTAACAATTTTCCATCCGGCGATGCGGCAATGCTGGTCGCTCCGCCCGCGATGGGGGAGATCATTCGGACGACACTCATGGACTCAATGTCGATCACCTGGATGCTCCCTGTGATCAGGATATAGATCTGGTCCTTGCTGACTGCCATGGAAAGAGGAATCCCATCGATCGGGACCTCCTTATTGTTGTTCTTATCCTGGACATCGATGAAGATGACTAGATTGGATCCGGCATCGATCAACCAGTTATCCTTTTCAATCCAATCCATCTTGAAGACCGAGAGCCTATCCATACGATCGATTTGAATAATGCGATCGACATTCTCACGCTTCAGGACTTTTGGATCGACCACTTCCACCGTGGGGGGGTCGTTTACAGTTCCGAGAGTAGATGTTTCGGTGATCCCGAGTCCCTGCGATGGAGAAGGTGTGATCAGATCCTGGTGTAGTTCGGCTGTCGATGTAAGAGCAACCACGGTAGGTGTGCTGGAAGGCACCCAGCCAAGTTGTTCCCTGAATATATACCCTGCCCCAAGCAGAACGACAACACCCGCCGCGATGCCATAGAACGGCAAAAGGTTTCTGCGCGATTTCTTTTCCGCCTGCCGCTTTTTCTCGGCCTGTTGTTTTTCCTCCGCTGCTTTCAGCGCTCGTCGTTCGGAGGTTGTGATGCTGACAACGGTGCCGCTGAGTTTTTCAAGTGCCTGTGCAAAGGCCGCCATGCTTGGATATCGGTCGTCCGGATTCTTCGCAATGGCCCTTGCAATGACCTGATCTACTTCGGCAGGCAGGTCACGAATGTATTGTTTTGCCTTTGGTATCGGATCATGCAAGTGCTGCATAGACAGTTCGATGGGAGTGTTGGCATTGTAGGGTTTGCGTCCGGTGACCATTTCAAAGAAGACGATGCCCAACGCATACATGTCGGCCCGTCCATCCACTTCACGTCCACGGATCTGTTCGGGTGACATGTATGCGGGCGTTCCGACGATCTTGCCTGTGCCGGTGAGGCCGTGACTCTCTTCCAGGTCTACCAGTTTCAGGATGCCAAAGTCGGAGAGCATGGGTTGATCGGAGTCGTTGATCAGAATGTTCTCAGGCTTCACATCGCGGTGAATGATCTTCTGCTGGTGTGCATAGTGCAGGGCGCGCGCGATAGGCACCAGTTGGGCGGCTGCCTGGGCATATGGAATGGGTTTGCCCATTCTTGATCTCAGCACACCCCCCGAGATAAACTCCATGACCAGGTAGGGAGTGCTTTCGTACTCGCCAAAGTCCAACACTTTTACAATGTTTGGGTGCGATAAACCTGCCAGAAATCTGGACTCACGGTTAAAGCGCTTTAGCATCTTTTCGGTCTTCTCCGGGCTGCTACCCTCCGAAAGGATCATCTTAATAGCTACATTGCGGTCAAGCATGCTATCGGTGGCACGGTATACCACTGCCATGCCGCCACGCCCCAGTTCTCGTACGATTTGGTAGCGTTCAATCTTTACGCCTGTGAGATCATTCATGTTCGCTCCCATTATGGATACAGACCGAAGAATCGCAGAGTACCATCGGATGACCCGGAGATTAGGTATCTGCCATCGTTGGAAAACAAAACCTGGTAAACGGGACCCGTCTTAAGATCTATGATCTTGATAAGTTGCATAGTTTCGAAATTGTAAATTTCAATGCTGCCGCCTGCAGAAGCGGCTGCCAAAAGTTTCCCGTCCTTGGAAATCGTCACATCCAAAACATCGCCAGCTGTCTGGAGTTCTTTTACAGGCCTTGGGTCACTGTTGCGCAGATCCCATGTTTCTACAAGCTCGTTTTGCAAGGACAGCGCAATTATACTGCCGTCAGGCAGGAACTCTTCGGATGTGGCACGGGAGTTGCGCCGAATTCTACAGAATGGTTTCAAGTTCGCATCGGAATATAGGATACCCAAGTTGGAACTTGCAAACAGGAATGTTCCATCGCGGTGATAGACGATCTGGCAGTTTACATCGTATGTGGTCGAATTCTCTTTCAATTCCAATCCTGATGACGTGGACCAATAGTGAAAAGCGTTGTTTGTAAATGAAGTGACAATCTTTCCATCGGGTGAAAAATTGACAGACCCGCTTGGTGGAACATCATGCAACACGGACTTGGATTGCAGCGAAGTTATGGATAATGAAAACAGGTTCAGCGTATCACGCTGCTGGACCGCGATCAGGGCGTTATCCGGTGAGATGGGATTTCCGCGCGGTAGGGTGCCATCCACCCGGGCGGTCTGTGCGTCATTGTCCAGAGACAGCAATTCAACGAATGATTCGCCACCCTGGAAGGCGATCGTCTTATCATCCGGCGAGATCAGTACGCGGCGCACGGGATTTGAATTCAGTGATTGGGAGACGTTCCGTTTTTGAGTGCTGGTGTCCCATATTTCCACGAGACCATCTTTAAATCCAACCACCAACTTGGAGCCGCTCTTTGAAACTGCGAGTGTCTTGACGGGATTGACGATCTCGGGATGATCGCTCTGGCTGGCTGATGTGTTTGCCCACAACAGCACCTTCCCGGTCGCATTCCAACTGCGGACGAAGCCATCTGCGGAGCCGGTCAGGATGTTGCTCCCGCTGGGCAGGTAGCTGACAAAGGTGAAAGGATCCAGGATCTCCGGTATGGCGCTCAGTCCGATGGGCTTCCGGCTGGACATGTCAAACACCTGCAAGGTGGCTACATCCAGAGCAAGCGCAAGGTATTTTCCGTCCGATGAAATCGACATATCCTTGATCCTTTGAGCCGCGGCGAATTGTTCCTTAAGTTTGCCGCTGGATGCGTCCCACGTAATCACCTGAAAACTATCGGTTCCACTGATGACCGTGTCACCGCTACCGTTGAACATGACTATGTTGGCATTGGCGCTGAGCCTTTTTTCAAAGGCAAAGACCTGATCCAGTTTTAGATTCCAGAGAAAAATGTTCTTATCGATATCGCTGAATACCAACGCAGATCGATCGGGAGAGAAGGCAAGCGATTTGACGCCTCTGGCTTTGGCCTTCAACTCATCAATTTGTTTGCCATCCAGGATATTCCAGACCGCCACGGTGCCTGTATCATCGGCTGTCGCCACCCATTTATCGTCAGCTGAAATCGCAAAGGTGGAAACGGACCCAGCAGTATCAAAGAAGAGTCGAGCCGAGAGATCCGTGGGGTCAAAGAAGTAGAGTCCAGCGCTGGTCCCGGCCACGATCACCTGATCATCATCGATCCACGCCAGTTGACGGATTTCCGGCTGTTGCCAACGGGCAAGCTCCCGGATCACGGCAGCATTGTTGACATTGATCACCTGACTACTGACAGGCAATTGAACACCTGGTAAAACGGGCAGCGCTGGCAACTTATAGTTCGCGAACGGACCAACGGCAGTCGTTGGCACGTCTGTGACTGTTACTTTCGTAGGGGAGACACCCGTACTATCAGTTGGCGTTGCATCCGTCTCCAAAGGTTGAGGCGTTACAGTCGTTGTGGAAGTTGGTGGCACAAGTTGATTCCGAACGAGCAGACCGATCCCAAAAAGTAGTCCAACGATGACCAGCGAATACAAGGCGATCTGCCCGGGGGAGCGGCGAGCGGTCTTGTTCCTGTCTCGATTCTCTGCTTCGATCACGGCCTTCAAGGCATTCGCAAACGCCTCCATTGTTAGATACCGCTTTTCACGATCCTTGGAAAGTGCGTTGAGGATAACCGTTTCCACCGTCCTTGGTAGGGTGGGTATGATGCTTCGTGGTTTCGGCGGGGCCGCCATGATATGCTGGATCACAATTTCCATGCTGCTGGTGGCGTAAAAGAGTTTCTTGCCCGTCACCATTTCAAAGAAGATGACGCCCAGCGAATAGATGTCGGAGCGGAAGTCCACTGATAAACCCTGGCCCTGCTCTGGGGATATATATTCGGGCGAACCCAGCCCAACGTTGGTCCCCGTCATATCGCGGGTTTCCTCGTCCTCGATAATCCGCATCAAGCTGAAATCGCTGAGGATGGGCTGCCCATCGGTGTTGATAATGATGTTGTCCGGTTTCAGATCTCGGTGGATGATGCCGCGTGAGTGGGCATAGACCAGTGCATTCGTTAGAGGCAGTAGGATATTGATAGCATGCTGCCAGGATATGGGACGGTTCATCAGATCGGAAAGCGAATTGCCTGGCACATACTCGCTGATGAGATATAAACTTCCGTTCTCGTAACCGAAATCCAGCACCTTGGCGATATTGGGATGTGCGAGCTTGGCAAGGCTTTTTGATTCGGCCAGAAAATAATCCACGGCTTCCTTGGAATAATCCTTGGAATGTACGATCGTTTTGACCAGGACGAATCGTTCGAGCTTGGTGTCATAAGCCTTGTAGATGCCGATCACGTCCGATTTGCGAATCGATTCGCGGATCTCGTAGCGGTCGATGCGCGCGCCAATTAAAGGATCTCTCATCTTGCCTCCCTTATGGCATGGTCCAGATGTGAATGGAACCGTATCTCGATCCTAACGCCATTAACTTTTGGTCAGGCAGCAATGCCACACGATATTGATAATCCGACTGTTCATCGATGGTCGTGCCGGTGGCACCGCTGATATTTTTCACGATGATCGCTCCCCGGGTGACATAGGCATACCATCCACTTGACTGGTCGGCGGCAAGGAAGATCTTGCTGCTCAATGGATAAGGTGTACTTGACCCGATCCGACTCAATTCAGACCCGCTGAAACCCCAAATCCACACTTCACCGGTTTCGTTCCCCAACACAAAGACCATTTTGTGTGGTTCATAAAAATAATAAACCAGGGTGGCACCAGGCGCAGCTGTACCGCACATTTTTTGCATTTTTTCATCGAATACGTTGGTGAACATGATGCCTACATCCGAGATCATGGTCAGCAAATTATTCTGGGGCGTGAAGTATTGCCCGCAGCCGGCATTGGGACCTCCGTGCGTATCGACCTGCTCCCATGTGGAAACATCCCAGAGACTGGCGGAGTAGGCATCACCCATGGCCAGCAATTTCGAGTCCGGTGAGAACTGGACAAATGACTTTGGGATGTAACTTGGCAACTCGGCAACGATCTTTCCTTCCTCCAGGTCAAGAATGCGGATGACATCCATTTGGTTCCTGCCAAGGGAGTATATGAAGGCCAGGAAACGATTATCGGGTGAGAACGGAACGCCCTTGGGTAGGTATCCTTCCATCGGAGAATATTGAGTTTGCTGTCCCGCGTTGACATCCCATACTCGGAGCAAACGATCTTCATGTGACGTTGCAAGCCATTTTCCATCACTGGAGAAATACATTTCATCAACGGCACGCATGCTTTGATTTAAGGCGTACAGGTCTTTTCCGCTTTGGGCATCCCAAACCTTGAGACCCTCTTGGTGATTCCCGGATGCGATCACAAGTTCCGTTGGAGAAAACGCAACGCTGCGGATCTGTTGCTTCTTGTATGCTTCGATCGTTTGGATTGGCTGTAAGGTCTTTGAATAATCTTCGGGGCTGGGGATTTCATATACTTTGATGATGCCTGTGTTCAGCCCGACGGCCACATACTTGTTGCCCTGGGAAAGATCGAAGTCTGTTACGCGCCCGCCTATGTTCGTAAAGCTGCTCACAAGTTTGGGATCTGATTCGTTAAGGTCCCATAGATAGACCGAATTTCCACCGCCGCCGGCGAGCAGGAACTGTTGTTCACCAGAGAATAGACTCAGTC
Organism: uncultured Anaerolinea sp.; assembly: GCA_964543585.1. Classification (GTDB taxonomy): domain Bacteria; phylum Chloroflexota; class Anaerolineae; order Anaerolineales; family Villigracilaceae; genus Defluviilinea. The sequence goes on from CAZIYY010000105.1 coordinate 10,471, forward strand.
GGTTGACCGGCGTCCGATTGGTCAGTGATGTTTTGGATTGAAACTGAAGCTCCCAGGCGAATACATCCTGGCTTCCATTGCTGGCATAAATAAACTGCTTGTTCGAACTAATGACCAGGTCTTCCACAGTCGGGTAATTGACCAACTGCAGGCTTGATGTGACTTGATGGGATGGGAAGTAGTTGATCGCGCCGTTCCTGTAGCCGACGGCAATATCCTCTCCACCACTTGAATATGCAATTGCCATGACGGCCGTGTCATTGTTGATCATTTCAGAGTTGGGCCGGGCATACGTAAATGTTTGATTTATTGCTCCTGTTTCCGTGTTCCAGGCCCGAACGATCCCATGTGGAGAGCCGGCAGTCAGCTCACCGCCCGCAGGATTGAATGTCATCGCGACTACATTGAATTGAGTATCAATAAATAAAGTGGATACCTTTGTATCTGCATCGTACAGGAAGACGCCGCTGGTCGTTCCTAAGGCGATCGTCTTGCCATCCGGTGACCATTCCACCACATTCACGCCTCCAATACCCCAGCGCGCGATCTCCTGGTATTGGGAACTCCGGTTGCTGGCGATGGGCGTACCAAGAAGTGTCAGATCGGGGGATGGACTGGCCGGTGTCACGATGGGCAGCTCTGTGGCAGACACTTCGGTCTGAACCGGCGGACTTGTCGGCGTGACCCTCGCTGTCGGCGTGATTTGAGCTCTGAGGGCGGCTGCGGTCAACGCGGCGTTGGCCTGTTGTTGCGTCCCCTTGAAGTAATTGTAGGTGAAGAGGGATGTCCCTGCCGTGAGGATCACCAGAAGAATGGATAATGCCACGACATATGAAGAGAGCTGTCGCTTTTCGCGGGCACTCGCCACCTTGTTGATCTTCTTCGGGGAAGCTTTATCTCCGAGGGCGATGAGTTCCAGCACATCGGCGAATTGTCCCATGCTCATGAAGCGCTTCTTCGGGTCCTTTTGGACGGCACGCAGGATGGCGCGTTCGACGAACTTGGGAATGTTCTTGTCGATACTCGTCGGAAGCGGCATTTGGTCTGTGACATGTTTGATGACCATTGCCATGGGTGAATCGGCCGTATAAGGTTTTTGGCCGGTGATCATTTCGTAGAAGACTAATCCCAGCGAATAGATATCGACCCTGAAGTCTACATCCTTCCCCATGGCTTGTTCGGGCGGCATATATTCGGGTGTGCCGATGCCGGAGCCGATGGCGGAATCGACTTTTTCATCCTTGCTTTCGAGCAGCTGCAGGATGCCAAAGTCTGAAAGCATCGGAGTAAAATCCTCCTGCAACAGGATGTTGGACGGTTTGACATCCCGATGGACGACTTGCTGCTGGTGAACATAATCCAACGCCCGGGCGATCGGGGCAAGGATCGCGGCCGCGGTCTGCCACGGCAGTTTCTGATTCATCGCTTCCTTCAGAGTCCCGCCGGCGACATATTCCATCACGAGATAAGGCTGTCCATTTTCAACGCCATAGTTCAACACTTTCACGATATTGGTGTGCGTTAATTTGGCCAGGACCTTGGCTTCCCGTTCGAACGATTGAAGAAAAACACTCGATGTGCGTTTGCTGGGCAGGATCACTTTAATAGCGACATTGCGGCCGACGCGTGAGTCGAGGGCGTTGTACACTTTGGCCATCCCGCCTTCGCCCAGTTGCTCCAACAGGATGTACTGTCCCAGTTTTTTTCCGAAGACATCGCTCATGTCATTTACCTTTGCGCTTAGTATGGAATGCCCCAGAGACGTAGGGTCCCATCCAGAGAGGTAGAGATCAAAAACTTGCCATCCGGTGTGAACCGCAGGTCGGTGATGAACTCGTCATGACCGGATAAGTTGACCAACTCTTCATGCGTGTCAACGTCCCACATATGAATGGAGTTGTCTTCAAAGGCGGCAGCCACCAGTGTTCCATCTGGGCTGATGGCAACACGGATGATGTTCTTCAGGTTGACACCGCGCATGTTCACTTCCTTGCTATCGGAACTTTGAACACTGATGATCGCCAGCTTGCTATTATCGCCGTAGGCAACCAGCCCCTTGGACTCGTTGTAGGCGGTCGTCCTCCAGTTTTGCGGTTCGTAGATGCACAGGCCAGGTTTGTTCTTGGTGGCGGTCACCACGTATTCGTATTTGGTGATGGAAGCGACAGTTTGTTCATTGATATCCTTAATCGCGAGGCAGCCTGTTCCATCGTAACTTCGGGATGTTTTTAACTTTTCGCCGCTGGCCATAGACCATAGCTCCACGGATTCATCGTAGACCGAGATCAGTTGACTGTCGTTGGTAATGAATCGAATGGACCTGAGTCCCCGCTGGCTTTTCAGGCTATAGACTTCATCCCCATGGGCGACGCTGTACACTTTGACGAAAACCGGTCCGATATCCGTGGTAACCACGGCCAACTTTTGGCTGTCGTCTGAGAACGGATAGTCACCTCTCATCTCACCCTTCAACTGGTACTTCGGACCTCCCGATTTCAGGTCCCAGAGGGTGATGGTGTTGTCCTGTTGTGTGAGGATGAATTGACTGTCGGGTGAAACAGCCATCTTCTCGATGTGCGCAATGCCTTTTAGATACTGCGCCTTGTCCGTGCCTTCCGTTCCATCCAGACTTCGGATGGCCCCGTTATGAAGAGCTGAGAAGATCAACCTGCCATCGGAACTAAAGGCTACACTATGTGGACTTCCAGGCGAGTCGAGATCGGCCGAGTCTCCAACGGTGTAACTTTGGGGTTTGACCGTTTGCTTGTCTTTCTCGCGGGTCAAATCCCAGATGGCGACGCCACCGTTAATGTCGCCTGCCGCAATCAGTTTCCCGTCGAGGGAAGCTGCAACGCCAGATAATGAGTACTGCATTCGCCCCAGCGGCGTCAGACTGGGTCCGGCTCCGATATCCAGCAGCGAGACGGATTGATCATTGCCGCCGATGACAAGTACATTGGAACCCTTGATCGTGGCGATGTCTACAACATGGGCAGAGAAATCCTTCTTTTGCGCGAAGGATAGATCGGCAGTATTGAGCACGCGCAAGATCAGGTCGTTGCCACCGGTAATAATTTTGGTGCCGTCTCCGGAATAGGCAATAGCGGTTACTTCTGTGACATGTATGCGATAATAGAGTTGTTCATCGGTTGATTGCAGTTTCCATTGGATGATGGTTTCATTCAGGTCTATGGAGGCCAGTCTGGTACCGTCTGGAGAAAATGCCAGATCGAGAACGGATCGAGTATGACCGCTGTACGTATTCGCAAATTCCTCCCAGCTATCGGTGTGCCATAACCGGACCAATCCGTCGCGGTCTCCGGCTGCCAGAGTGCTGCCATCGGGGGAAAACTCCAGTGCAGTTATCCACGAGCGGGTGTCAATAAACCTTTGAAGTTTCAGGTTCTGGGGATTAAAAATATAGATGCCGATCGAAGATGCCACTGCAACATATTTCCCGTCCGGGGAGGATGCCAGACCATTTACATCGCCCATGCCCCAGACGCCCAGCGGAACCATGTCGTTAATATTGTCTTTTGTGATGCCTAGCTGACGAGTAGAAAAGAGCGGCGTATTTTGAAAGACAGGGAAGGTTATGGCCAGCGTTGGAGCGTTGGTGATGACCGCTTCCTGACTAGGCGTGGATGTCGGGATGACCGTTGTTGCCAACGCTGTCGCCAGACTGGTGCTAGTTGGTGTACTGGATGCACTCGGTCGGAAAATTGTACTGGTCAGGTTCAGGCTAAACAGCGCAAGACCAAGAACCGCCAGGGTGACGGCCATCAACCGGGCTTGGCGGAGTTGTGATTGCTTGACTCTGAAACGTTGGGCGGAAATTGCCAGAGGTTTGCGCACCATCTTTCTCGTGATGCTCATGTCCAACGCGCCACGTGCCAGGACTATATAGACCTCCTGCATTGTTTGGTAACGGTCCACTGGTCTTGTGGCGATACATTTTTGGATCAGGTTTTGAATGATCGGCGAAACAGACGATTTTTTATCTATCGTTCCGGAGGCTGTCTTTCGCACCTTGAGTGTGCCCAATATGCTCGAGTCCAGGAACAAGATCTTGCCGGTCAGCCATTCGTGCAGGATCATGCCCATGGCGTAGATGTCGCATCCTGCATCAGGCAGCGCGCCGTTCAACTGTTCAGGTGCACGATATTCAAATCCCCATCGGTTGATCCACGCTCCCGGCGAGTAGGCGAGCAGATAGTTAGTGATGATCTGTTCCAGGCCAAAGTCGAAGATGATCGGGTTCCGTTTTTCATCCAATAGAATGCTGGAGGGGTGAAGCGAGCCGTGGACAATCCCGCTTTCGTGAGCGTAGGCCATGGCATGAGTAATCGAAGCGAGTTCACGGGACGTCTCCTGCCATGAATAAGTTCTATTAAAGAAACGGCGTAATGGTTGTGCCGGTGAAAAGGTGTAGACGATATAGATCAGCCCCTCGTGCATTCCCGTGTCTTCAATGCGAGCAACATTGGGGTGTGTCAATTCTGCATTTCGGCGGACCTGCTCATTGATCAGGCGCAGCAGTTCCGAGGGTTCGGATCCGGATGTTTTGATCAGTTCGATGGCAACATGGTTCTGCGATCGGGTGTTATAGGCTCGATACAGGATCCGTGTCGGGGTTTCCCGGATCTTTACCAGGATCTGATACTGTGAAATGGTGCTGCCAACGGGGTTGTTCATGGTGTGATCGCCTAGTTATGGGATGTCCACGATTCCTAGGATACGGACAAGACCATCATCGCCCGCGGTGGCGATCTTTGTTCCATCCTCTGAGAATAGGATCGCCCGTACAATTCCAAAATTGCCAACCATGCTGCTTAGGAACTCACCGGTCCTGCCATTAAACAACGACAGCTTTCCCGATTCGTCTCCCGCGGCAATCACTGAGCCATCAGGCGAGACAGCTAGCACAGTTACCTTTGCGAAATTCTTCATTTGGTAGGGCCGCCATGCGGCCGTCTTCTTTAGTACATCGAAACCCGCCAATGCCCCATTGGAGTCGATATACACCAAAAGGCTTAGGTCTTTGGAAAAAGCCGGGAACGAGCTCCGGGACGCATAGGATTTTGGACAAAGATTGTTTGTATGATCATCGTCCCCCACTGGAACGAGACCGGCCGCTGAATTTACCTGCAGTTTTTCCTTTAGATTATTTGCGGATGCGGTGACCCAGCAGCCCGTGTAGGCATAACCTTTTAATCGGGTTTCACTGCCGTTTCCGAAATCCCAGGCTTTGGACTGCTTCAGATTGGCCGCGATGAAAATGCTGCCGTTTACCGTATATCCTACATTGGCATCCGGTAGGGTTTCTGAAAGATCTCTAGTGAACGCGGTTCCCGACAGGCTTTGGAGCTGGTAGTTATCGACATTTAGAGTCGTGCCGCTGGAAAGGGTAATCGTCTTGGGTACGATCAGCGCGATCGCCCTGCCATCGGGCGAAATGGGATCTCCAAACGGCAGAAAGTACAGGTTCTTGTAAAGGAACTGGTTGTTCGTCAGGTTCCATACGTGTGTGCTGCCGCGTCTGCCACCCGCTGCAAGTACCGTGCCATCGGGTGAAAAATCGAGGTGATCCAGGATGTCATACATGGGAGTGACAAGCTGGTCTTCCTGCACCTTGACCTCTCCGTCCCAGTTGAGCGAAATCACGTTGCCATCGCGAAACACCGAGAAGGAATCAAAATTAAATCGGGGACCAAAAACATCCACAAGATCGAGATCGATGGAGGGAAGCTCAAATGAATACGAGATGCCCTCATATTCTTTGCGTGTCGCGTCATAGGTAACCGACTTGCCACTGTCGACTCCTACAAGCAACTCCTTGTCATCTCGAATGTATTACAGGTTCCAGATCCGTTCCTGTACCGGAATAATGTTGTTTCTCGGCTTGGGAATTGGATTGGCAGTAGAGAGGGCCTCCAGAAAGCCCCATTGATATAAATAGCCTGCATCGCCTCCTGCTGCCAGATAGACGTCGTCAGATGTGAGAGCAATAGCCTTGATGACACCGGTAAAGTAGGTCGCATCCATCTCGAACATTTTGTCGCCGGAATTCACGTCCCACCAGCGGATCAACCGATCATCCGAGCAGGAGATCAGGATCAGAGATTCTGATGTTACGGCAATGTCATTCACAGCCTGCGAATGCGCATGGATGGTTCTCACAAGACCGCCCGACTTTGGGTTCCAGATGATAATGTTCCGGTCTGCAGAGGCGGAGAAGAGAAGCCCATTGGATGAAAACAGTAGCCGGTTTATCCTGTCGGTGTGACCTAAAAGGGGGGCTGATTTAACCGAGTTCTGCCAATCCCATAACTGTATCTCGCCTGTTGCCAGCCCAATGGCCAATATATTGCCATCCAATGAGAACTGAACGCTTGTCGCCCAGCCCTGAGGGTCGATCCATTTGAGGAATTGATTTCCCTCAAAAATAAGCACGCCGGCAGAGGTGGCAACCGCGACATGGTTATTGTCAGGCGCAACGTCCGCTTCCTCTGGCTTACCATAACCAAGGCGAGAGATCTCCTGGAGGTTGGAGAGATTCACGTTTGAAATCGGTATGCTAGGGCTGAACGGTTTTTGCCCTTCAAAGGCCAGCCTGAAGCCGGTCTCGATCTGGGTGGGTGCTAGCACAGTGGCTTCGGTCTGTGTGGGCGTTTTGACAGGTTTTGTCTGGGTTGGAGCTTGCGGTGATTGTGTCCCTGGGAGGAGCGCCAATGCATTGGCGGTGGCGGTCATCTGGGCTTGCGCGGTAGCGTCCCGCTTTTGGATGTACAGATAGGAGGATGCAAGGATGGCAACCACGAATATGGTGACGCCCATGAAGGCCGGTGAAAGCCGCAGGCGAGGTCTCTCCAATGTGAATCGTTCCTGGAACCTTAATCGCACCTGCCTGCCCGACTTCATCCTTTCCAGACTCTTCAGCATTTGAGAAACGCTTGCGAACCTGGCATCCGGATTGACTTGCATACATTTCTGGATTAACTGGCTGATGCTCCGCGACCCATCCTCCGGTGGCTTGATAACATGGATGACACCGGGCTTCAATATGGATTCTGCTATTTCCGGCACGTACTGCCCACCGAACGGGAGTTCTCCAAAGACATAAAAGTAACTGATCACGCCAAATGCATAGATGTCAGAGGCGCGGGTTGGGGTACGTCCCAGGATCTGTTCTGGCGACGTGCATTTCAGGTCTGTGACCGACAAGTTCTCAAAGCCATCATCCATGTTCTCGAGCAGGAGTTTTTTAAAGACCCCATTGAGTCCAAAATCAAATAGCAGGGGATACCCATCCGCGTCGATGGCGATGTTTTGTGTTCCGAGCCCGCCATGTATGATCTCCTGTTTATGGAGAAAATCCAATCCTTCGACAATGCCCGGGTAACCCTCCCGTAAAATGATACCAGTGAAAAGTAGAAAACTCATGGCAAAA
>CAZIYY010000106.1:0-2117 GCA_964543585.1 uncultured Anaerolinea sp.
GTCCGGCGTTTCCCCTGTCAGCCAGGCGGCGGCTGAGGGAGCGCTGAACGGCTTGCAGTCCGGGGTGGAGGCGCTGCGTCTGCATATCCAAAACAATCGCGACGTGTTATTACAAGAGATGCAGACCTTCAATGGCGTGCGCCTGATCCCACCCTGTGGGACGTTCTATGCCCTGCCCGACCTGCGCGCCTTCAACACCAGTTCGGTGGAAATATCGAGGTTCCTCCTGGATAAGGCAAGGGTGGTGACAGTGCCGGGAAAGGAATTTGGGATGGAAGGGCATATCCGCCTCTCCTTCGCAGGGACGGTTGGTGAGGTGACCGAGGGGACGGCGCGCATCAAATGGGCGCTCGACCCCGCCAGCCCGAACGAAATCTATATCGGTGACAGGAAAGTCATGAGAGATTGGTTATAATTAAGTCACCTTACGCAGGCAAAAGCGTTCGCCACAGGGAAAACATGAGAAAAAACTCACTGGACTCTGTGGTCTCAGTAGCTAAGTGCGTAACATCTGTGATTAACATCTACGGGAGTCCAAGGATAATGAATAATATTTTAGAAATCAGAACCCCGGCGGAATCAATCGCACAGGCGCGCAGGGCGGATTTCGATCTTTCCAATCATGGCATTGTGAGTCCAAGGCTTGCTTATTGGAATCTCCCAGCCGAAGCGCTGTATGAAGAAGCGATCTTTCGAGGAGAGGGGATCACAACCAGGGGCGGCCCATTTGTCGCGCATACGGGCAAACACACCGCGCGCTCGGCAAGCGACAAGTTCGTTGTGCGCCACGTTGATTCGGAGAATAATATCTGGTGGGGCGCGTACAACCGTCCGTTCGACGGCGATAAATTCGACGGACTATATGCCCGCATGTCAGGGTATTTGCAGGGCAAGGATCTTTTTACGCAGGATGTGTACACCGGCGCGGATGAAAATTATCGAATGCCCATTCGCTTTGTTACCGAATATGCCTGGCACAGCATGTTCATCCGTAATATGTTTATCCTGCCGCAATCGCCCGAAGAATATAAGGGCTTCATACCAGAGTTTACAGTCGTCGCCGCCCCCGGTTTTCAAGGGAATCCATCAGTGGATGGCACAAATAGCGAAACGTTCATTATTTTGAATTTCGAAAGAAAACTTGCGATCATTGGGAACACAGCCTATGCTGGTGAAACGAAGAAGACCGTGTTCACCTTGTTGAATTACCTTCTGCCGCTCGAAGGCGTGCTCTCGATGCACTGTTCAGCGAATGTCAACCCTGACGATGAGAATGATGTAGCCCTCTTCTTTGGTCTAAGCGGAACAGGCAAAACGACTCTTTCCGCCGACCCGACACGCCGCCTCATCGGTGACGACGAACACGGCTGGAGCGACGACGGCGTATTCAACTTCGAAGGCGGGTGCTACGCTAAAGTGATCGGCTTATCAGAATCTGCAGAACCGCAAATTTACGCGACGACGAAACGGTTTGGGACGATTCTTGAAAACGTTGCCTTTGATCCCGTTACCCGTAATATTGACCTGAACGATGATTCGATCACGGAAAATACGCGCGCCTCCTACCCTCTGGACTTTATCGCCAATGCCGTCCCTGAGAAGAAAGCCGGGCATCCGAAGAACATCATCCTGTTGACTTGCGATGCGAGCGGAGTCATGCCGCCGATTGCGCGCTTGACTCCGAACCAGACCTTGTATCAGTTCATTTCCGGGTACACTGCCAAAGTGGGCGGGACAGAAGTCGGTTTGGGAAAAGAACCGGCGATCACGTTCTCGGCATGTTTCGGCGCTCCGTTCATGGTGCATCATCCCTCCAAATATGCGGAACTGCTGAGGAGAAAGATCGAACGCTACGGGGTCAATTGCTGGCTGGTGAACACAGGCTGGGTGGGCGGAGCGTTTGGCGTGGGCAAGCGCATTTCGATCAAATACACACGCGCCCTGCTCAACGCCGCGCTAACGGGAATTCTTGCGGACGTTGAATACGATCAAGACCCGGTCTTTGGCTTTGAAGTCCCCCGCACTTGCCCCGGTGTGCCTGATGATGTGCTGGAACCGTGGTCTTCGTGGTCCAACCGCGAGGAATACGATAAGAAGTACAAGCAGTTGGCTCAGAG
>CAZIYY010000106.1:2127-17791 GCA_964543585.1 uncultured Anaerolinea sp.
TTCAAAAAGTTTGAAAGTGAAACGACCGAGGAAGTGATCAACGCGGGACCTCGCGTCTGAGCCGATGAACTTTGCCGAACTGCTTTTTAAGCAGGCAACCAAAACTAAACAAATTGTATGAGATCCTTTGCGGGGCAGGCCTTACGGCTTGCTCCGCTTTACATTGCCCAAAGGGGAGACGCGCATTCCCTAACATCAAGTGAAGAGGTAAAATGGGCGTGGAGCGTGACGCATGGACATACGACATCTCTCTATGCCCGACGAAAAAATACAAGAACCTCCGCGCGATAAAAAGTCAACAGTGGCAGCCTGGGGGTGTGGGATATTCTCATTCTTATTTTGGCTGGGTGTTGCGTTTGCAGTACACTCTTATCTTTGGAGAAATTTCAACGGCACCCAAGATAAATTAATTTTCTTCCTTATGGCTGACGCCATGATCGCTGGTGCCATATTGCTTGTGCTTGCTGGGGTGTGGAGCATCATCAGCAAATCGAAATAAAAAAACCGTCGAGAGGCATCTCCGTCAACACCACACAAAGACCATTCTCCGTGGATTGGCTGAGGCAATGACTGATTACGCGGGCTGCGGCGATTTTTCATCCCATGCTTCCGCTCAAGCCTGTTATGACTATTGAGAATTGCTGAATCTAGGAGATATATTCGTACTTGATGGTAGTGATAATGACAGTCTCGGGCGATGGTCTAACCGATAAGGGCGACAACTTAACGAGATATGCCGCCCTCTCATAATTATGGTGCGCAAGGATCTACTTACGGCGACTTTTGGCAAGCGCGCGTTTTGAAGGTTTTGCCGCTTTACGTTTCGGTGCAGACTTTGTCTTCTTACGCACTGAAGCAGACTTGGCTGCCGGCTTACTTTGTTTGAAGATGCCCAATGGCAGGTACGCGGAGACAATCCAGTTCGGCGCGTCCACAATTTCGCTGATTTTCAAATCCACCGCCGCGCCGCAGAGACTATAGGCTTGCTCGCGCGTCATGTTGTACTCGGAGGCGAGATGGTCAATCATATATCGAATGGCCGTCTGGGCGTTCTTGAAAAGGTCAGGTCCATGCGCAGTGGTGACGAAGTAGCCACCCTCATCCGCTACAGTGAGTTTCTTGCCGGGAGGTGTAGTGAAGCGCAATTCCGGGATGTTTGCGCCCTTTATCAAGTGGAAGCGCAAGGTAACAGTCATTGGGGTTTCAATGCCTGTGCCATTTACTTCGCCATCGCCCTGCGCCGAATGACAATCGCCGCATGAGAACAAGGCGCCGGGAACCAGAACCGGAAAAATTACGCGTGTGCCGGGCGTAAGGTGACGAATATCAATGTTGCCGGCATTCTCGCGAGGTGGAATTGTATTGAGCCGCCCAGCCTCGCGCGGACCAACACCCATCACGCCGCAGAATGGCTCGTAGGGAATCAGGATGTCCTTGCGGAATTCGCAATGCGTGCGTCCCAGTTTATAGTGATGGAGGTACGGGGTTTGGAATTCTTCTCCCAGCAAACCAAAGCCGGGGATGACACCATTCCAACCCCAGCCTTTGTGCTTAATGCTGATAATATCAACACTGAGTCCGTCACCCGGCTCGGCGCCCTCAACATATACGGGACCTGTCAGCGGGTGTATAGGGTCGAAGCTTAGAGTCGCAACCGCCTCGTGGCGCGAGGCCGGAGTGATCTGATTGGCAGAGGCCTCCAGCGTTTCGAAGATCACAGTGTCACCGGGTTTGATGTGAACACGCGCGGGATGGGAATTGTCCCAAAAAGCATGAGGTTGTTTGTCGTCGAGATGATGAGTAGCCATTGTTTTCTCCTTTTAGTTGGTAAATGGTAATTCTCTTTATTGCCGGCCGTGCCGGATGCGGGGGTCTGCGTATCCTTGCACCAGATCAATCAGGATTCCGCACAACACAACGACCAGTGCGGTAAAGATGACGGTCCCAAGAATGAGCGGAACATCCACTGTTTCAATTGCCTCTACTGCGAGACGACCTACGCCGGGCCAATCAAACACGCGTTCCACCAATACGACTCCGCCGATGAACCACGGGATGTCCAGCCCTGCCATGGTGATGATGGGATTTAGAGCGTTCGGGAGGACATGCCGCAAAATGACAAATATATTGGGCAAACCCTTTGCACGCGCCGTACGGACATAATCGGTGGATAAGATGTCGAGCGTGCTCGAACGCATCATGCGAGCATACCAAGCCGCCCCACCCAAGCCCGCGGTCACTGACGGGAGGACCAGATGCGCCAAGGTACCTGTCCCGCCCAGCGGAAAGATCGGGATGAGGTAACCCAGCCAGTAGAGCAGTAACAGCCCCAACCAGAAAGGCGGAGCGGATACTCCGACAAGCGCGATAAACATTCCCACGCGATCCTGCCATTGCCCCCGCGCGACAGCGGAGACTAATCCCACTGGCAATCCAATTAGCAACTCCACAAAGATACCTCCAGCAATGAGCGCCAGGGTATATGGAATTCGGCTGAGAAGCAGATCGGTAACGGGGATTTGCTTGCGATAGGAAAATCCCAAGTCGCCGCTTAATAATCTTTGCATATAGCGCGCGTATTGTTCCCAAAAGGGCAGGTCCAAGCCAAGTTCATGGCGGATGCTAGCAACAGTCGCAACAGTGGCGCTGGGACCTGCATATGCACGCGCGGGGTCGGCGGGCAGGTAGTAGATCAAGAAAAAGGTGATGATCGAGATGCCAAACAGAACGGGGATGGCTTGCAAGAGGCGGCGAATAAGCAGAGTTAACATATTCTTACGCTACCCGCGTCCGCGCTGGCTTGGGTCGAGCGCATCGCGTAAGCCGTCACCGAACAGGTTGAAAGCGAAGACTGTTAGCATGATGGCTAAACCGGGAAAAATCACCAGCCACGGTGCGGCGCGATAAAAAGATTGTCCCTGGTGAATCATCCCGCCCCAACTTGGAGTTGGAGGCTGTACGCCAATGCCCAAATAACTCAGGCTGGCTTCAAGCATCACGTTCGTGGCGATGCCGAGCGTGCCCCACACAATGATGGTTGGAAAGAGTTGAGGCAAAATATGGCGAACGAGCGTAAAAATACGTCCCGCCCCAAGCGCACGCGTTGCAGTGACAAAGTCGCGTTCGCGCAGGGTTAACACCTGTCCATAGATTACTCGCGCAATCCACGTCCAATATACCGCGCCAATCACAAGGATAATGATCCACACGCTGGGCTTTAGAATGGCGACGAGGGTCATCGCCAACAGGAGCGTTGGAAAAGCCATCATCATATCCGTGAAGCGCATTAAGATTGTTTCAAGCCAGCCCCCGAAGTATGCCGCAACTGAACCCACGAACGTGCCAATCGCAACAGCCAGCAGATTCGCCAATACGCCGACAAGCAGACTGATGCGCGCTCCATAGAGAATCCGGCTGAGCAAATCGCGCCCATTTGCATCCGTACCAAGCGGGAAGTTCAAATCACTCTTCGCGAAGAGCGTGCCTGGCACAGGTTGTCCATCCGGAGTCAATCCATCGCGGAATTGTTCGGCTGGATCATGCGGAGCAAGCAGAGGGGCAAGAAGCGCAGACAGGACAATGATAATAACAAGCACGCCCCCAAACATTGCCGTTCGGTCACGGCGCAAACGCCGCCAAGCCATTGCCAAATATCCGGATTGAACCGACACTGACGGAACTCCCGATTGGGTGGCAGTTTCTTCGGCTGTCAATTCAGTAATATGGCTGCGTTGCGAATCAAGATTCATCTCGGCCATTGATGATTGTAGAGTCGCTCCAATGGAGCGACTCTACGTTTGGTCGACGGATTGTTTCTACTGAGACATCCACATCGTCTCGTAAATAAAGAGATGCTCAGGGTGGAGCAGGGTCGGCTGGCCATGCAGGCTTTCAGAGTGGGCAACACCATATTCGCCGTTTATGACCGGCACCCAAACCGCATCATCCATCAATGCTTTGAATAACGGTTTGTACGCTTCAAGACGCGCATTGCGATCAGTCATGGAGAGCAGTTCAATGCTCGTGGCATGCACTTTCTCATTACAATAGCGCGCCCAGTTCCAGCCGCCAGCCACATTTGAATCGCAGCCGAGAATGGGAGCATAAAAGTCATCCGGATCGGGATAATCCTGAGTCCATGCCAAACCGCCAGACCAGACGAGAGGTGTCTTGCCATTGCCGGCATCGTCAATCACATTCGGAGCGGCAAGCGCATCGATAGTCAGTGTAATGCCGACCTTCGCTAAATCCTGCTGGAATGATTCGCAAATCTTGGGCTGTGGGTCAACAGAGATACATTCAATGCTTGTTTCAAATCCATCTGGGAAGCCCGCCTCAGTGAGCAAGGCTTTGGCTTTTTCGGGATCATACTCGTAGCCAGTATAAGATGCGTCATAGCCTGGCATTAGCGGCGGAAGGATCTGATTCGCCACAGTAGCGCGTCCGTTGAGCAGTTGAACGATGCGCGCTTTATCAATGGCGTGGTTGAGGGCTTGCCTGACCAGCACGTTGTCGAACGGCGCGGTTGTCGTATTGATGGCAATGTATGTAGTGTTGACTGTCGCTTGTCGCTCAATGCGATTCGACCAGGCGGCATCTGTGGTGATGCGGGTCCAATCGGCTCCAGGAGGAGGATCGCCCATCAATTGGATTTCACCCTTTTCCAGGCGGAGCAGGGCTACATCCGGTGCGACGCCTACTTGAATCGTGATCGAGTCGAGGAAAGGTAAACCTTCAAAGAAGTAGTTGGGGTTGCGGTCGAAAGCCAGAAATTCGCCGGACTTCCATTCCTTGAGGGTGAAGGGTCCTGTGCCGACCGGCGCGTGACCGAAGTTTTCTCCAGCCTTTTCCACTTCTTCCTGCGGCACGATGAAGGCGAAATTAAGAGCCATCTTGTTGAGGAATGTCACATCAGGCGCAGACAATGTGAATTCAACCGTGTTGGCATCCAGGGCTTTGATACCTGCCACCGTCGTGGCGCTGCCATCCATAAATTCCGACGCGCCTTTAATCCCAACAAAGAAGCCCGCGCCGGGGCTGCCAGTTTCGGGATTCAGGACGCGGGTGATCGTGTACACTACATCGTCGGCGGTGAATTCGCGCCCATTGCTGAACTTCACGCCCTTGCGCAGTTTGAAAGTATAGACTGTGCCATCGGCGCTGACAGTTGGCATGGACTCTGCGAGGCGCGGCATGAGGGTTGTTTCGCTGTCATAATCCAGTAAGCCATCGAAGACCAACTTGATCGTAGGCCAGTTGGTCCAGTCGTAGCCGATCGCGGGGTCAAGCGTAGCCAGATCGTCTTTATAGGCGACGATCATCGTGCCGCCTTTTGTCGGAGTTGAAGAGTCTCCGGCATTCTCAGTGGGAGCAGCGCCCGGCGCAACTCCTCCTCCGCAGGCGGCGAGCAACGTCATCAAAATGACGAGCCACAAACTAAATAAGGTTTTCTTTTTCATCCAATTCTCCTTTACGTAAAAGATATGCTTAAGTAGAGAGCGGATCTCTACGGAAACCAAATTCCAAAATGCACTTTCACGATTGAGGGATTCGACAAAGCATTAAGTCGCCCTCATTATACTCCTGCAAATTTCTTGCGCGGGGCTTTGGTTAGAGAATTAGAGATTGGAGATTTATGTTTGAAAAGACTTCCGAAGTCTGGGGGTAACAAGATTGAATGGTCCGTTTCCAATTTGTGGTATGACAATGGATTAGACTTCCCTGCGCTCGTTGATGAGATTGCAGGCATGGTCAAAGATATACAAGATGCGCGGGTGACGCGAATTTACCAGCCAAGCGTTTACATCGGGAGCAAGGGAAAGAGCGTTAATCAATAGCATTATTATTTTTTGTGTAATGAGTCAGAGCTGATTCGCGGAGCGAAAGGATAAGGACTTCCATTTTATGAAGCCAATCTTCAAACTCAAGAATAAAATGACGTTCAGTCAAAATGCCTGATCTTAGGTGCTTGAGCTTCACCTTCTGATGGTCTTCGCCACCAAGAAAGTATGCGCGTGGCACACCTTGAACGTGGGTGCTATAGTCCCGCATATCCTTGGCTTTGCTATACCATGACGATTTATCTTGCTCAAGATCGTAGAGCGTACGAAGCTCTGCGCTTGTTACATTTCGTTCTTTGAGGGCATCTCGAATTCGACCTAATGATAGCGCATCTGGAGCTAACCCAGCTTTGAAGTAGTGGTTTAGTTCGGCAAGAAAAGCATCTCGGGCGCCGAGTAGGTGAAACAGGAAAGATTCCTGGTGAGCCTTATCGAAATCATTACCACTCGATGGACCTTGTGATTTCAATTCGTCAAGATGCAAACAGGCATAGCGCAACTTTGCATCAGTACGTTCTTGTAACGGCTTCGTCTGTTTGTCATCCATATGCTTTACTCGTACTAAGTCACATTCTAAATTCATTGTAATACATTCAGACTGAAAAAGTATGGCATCCTCTTTCGAGTATTGACCCAGATGTACGGGAGATTTTATTGACCAGTATTGGCTCCTTTCGCGGCTCTTTCGATAAACAATCTAAGCGATGTTGGTTCACGATGCAAAATCCACCTCAAAACATTCGGATTCCCTGCTAATCCCCACTGGTCGTAATACTCAAACATCCTGGCCAGATTTTCAATCGCATACTCGCTCATTCCTTTCGTGCGAAGTCGCCAGTCTCCAATCTCTTCCTTTTCAGCCCGCACTTCACGTTTCAAAACGCGGCACACTATTTCTCCAACTTCCACATGGGACAAGGGCGGCGTGCCAGCAAGCTCGTATATCGCGTTGGTGCGATTCGGTTCGATCAACACAATTTTGGCAGCTTCAGCGACATCTTCAAGGTCAACAAAACTGAATTTGGAATTTACAGAATATGGAACGCGTAGAACACCATCTTCGACAATACTTTTCCAGCCTGCCAGCAGGTTTTGCATATACGGCGCGGGTTGTAGGATGGTAAATGGCAATCCTGACTCGAATATCATTTCTTCCACGCGTAGTTTTTGCCAATGATGATTCATTTTCTCAGCTTGCGGATGCAAAACAGAATGATAGACAAAATGCTCAACGTCACTTTCGCGCCCTGCGGCAATTACCAATTTACCAATTACCGCCTCGTCTGGATTCATATTCGGGCAAATGTGATAAACACTCCGCACGCCTTGCATGGCAGAGCGAATTGCGGATTCATCGCGCATGTCACTGACGATGACTTTCTCCGCGCCCAGAGACTTTAGGACCGAAACATGTTCTTCGCGATGAACGAACGCGCAAACGCTCTCGACTTTCGAGAGCGCCTTGACCAGAGTCCTGCCTGTTTTGCCGCCAGCGCCAGTGACGAGGATCATATACAGTCCATTATACAGAACGGTGGGAGTTTATGAGTAAATGATGAGAATTCCTGTTGCCTGTCATTTTGGCGCTTCCCATTGCGACGTATTTATAGAACGGCAAAAAAAGCCGTAATCCATCAAATAGAGATAAGGAGCTTCTCATGGACAATATGCAAATAGTCAACAAACTTACGATGTTCACCCTGGCCGTCAGCGACATGCCGAAGGCAAAAGCATTTTACGCGGATACGCTTGGCTTGAAGGTCACGAAGGACTACCGCCAAGACGACGACAACTGGTGGGTGACGCTTACCCCACCTTCAGGGGGGGTTTCTATCAACCTCTCCCGCTATGGCGAATACATAATAAAGCCCGGCACGGTGGGGGTGTACTTTGCGACTTCGGACATTACAGCAGCCCACAAGGAGCTCAGCAAAAAGGGCGCAAAAGTCAACGATATCCAAGACGACCTGTTCGGCCCGGGATCAGGCGTAAAGTTTTTTCAACTTGAGGATCCTGACGGTACCCAGGTAACACTGTACAGGCATGCATAATCGCTAAGAGTACA
This sequence comes from uncultured Anaerolinea sp., assembly GCA_964543585.1. GTDB lineage: Bacteria > Chloroflexota > Anaerolineae > Anaerolineales > Villigracilaceae > Defluviilinea. Next base: position 10,033 of record CAZIYY010000106.1, read on the forward strand.
TTCCTCAAACCAATCGAGAGGCCGAAAGGCCTCTTTATGAAAATGGGCTACTACTTCATGACCAAGCAGTTTGGTAAGCCATCGACGACCATGACGGTATTCTCAGCTCGCATGCCCACCGCCTTTACCATGTTTTATGGCAAGATCGCCAAGCTCGACAAGAAGCGACGGCCCGTTTGCGGAGACACACGAGCAACTGGGCGGGTATTTCCTGGTAGATTGCAAGGATCTCGACGAAGCAATTCGCTGGGCGGAAAAGATCCCCACCGCGAAATACGGCTCGATCGAGATCCGGCCTTTGTGGTCCCCGGGATCATGAAGTTGGAGATCGGATGACCGCAGCGGAACAGGTCGAAAGGATCTTCCACGAAGAGCACGGACGCGTCCTGGCGGCGTTGATCAGCCAGTTCGAGGATTTCGACCTCGCGGAGGATGCCCTCCAAGATGCGCTGGTCAACGCACTGGAGCGTTGGGAGGTCGATGGCATGCAGGCGTGGAAGGTCGCATCAGTATCTTGAAACGTGCTCACACCCTCGGTCGCTGTCTAGCGCATGGTCTGACGGGCTTTCACCGCTGGATCGGCTGGGGCATCATCGCTGGCAATCTGGCGGTTCTTGGACGAACCTAAACCATTGGAGTGATTCGTTTGTTAAAAGTCGAAGAAAAAAACAAGTTTTCATCTCGGTGCAAAACCCTCGTGGCACTCGGCTGTTCACTGCCATTCATGAGTTTTGCACCACGAACCAGCTAACTTGCTGCTGACCAGATAAATGCAAGGAGAAATAGAATGAAGAAGTTTATACTGCTCTATAAGGGGCCAGCCACACCACCAGGTGCATCACACGAAAAATGGCCGGCCTGGTTTGATAAGACTGGAGATCAATTGGTTGACATGGGGTCGCCAATGAAGAATGGACTGGTCCTGCATGGCGATGGGTCAACGGATGACTCTGCAAGTCCTTTGAATGGCTATAGTATTATTCAAGCCAAGAATATAAAGGCCTTGAAGAGTTTAGTGAAGGACCACCCCTTTCTTTCCCTTGGTAACGATGAATATAGCGTGGAAATTTTTGAGCTGGCGAGCTAGATTACTTTTCAAAGGAAGCGATGAGGAAAATTGTGAAGGCAAAGCCATTCAAGCGCATCATTTCTAGTAACCAGAGCCAAATGAAAATACAACTCTGGCAAGTTTTTAGCTTGCTCTACCGTTATCCGGCATTCGGCCGCCTTTGGGTGGGTAGATTGATATCGCTATTTGGCGATGCCTTCACGCTGATCGCGCTCCCTTGGTTCGTCTTGCAGATCACAGACTCAGGTACCGCAACGGCCAGTATTCTCCTCACTCTACAACTTCCTGCCATCCTCACGAGCATGGCCATCGGCTCCCTGATCGACCGCTTCCAACCGCGGGACATTATCACGATCGATAATGGCCTGCGGACCCTTATCATTGGTCTGATTCCTATCCTGTATTGGTTCGGCCTGCTGGAGCTATGGATGCTTTTCCTGCTGACATTTTTGGCGGGCATGTTGGTACCGGCCACGGAGGTGGGGTCGCGCAGTGTCCTGCCGGAGCTTGTCGAGGATAAAGACTTGGATGCCGCGAACATGCTGTGGTCGTTCAGCCTCAATCTCTCCCTGGTCATCGGGCCCGCCGTGGCTGGTCTGCTCGTTGCTTCTTTTGGGGGTCCATCGGTATTGTTCATTGACGCGGTAACTTTTGCTATGATGGCAGTTGTTGCGATTACGCTTCCGATCCTTAAACGAAGTGAACCCCTAATGCAGGCGCCTCTTTCCGAACGCTTGGGTTTGCATCAACTTTGGAATATGAAAGTCGTGAGATTCACCACTCTGCTCAGCCTGGTTTTCTTTTTCTCCTACGGTCCCTTAGAGGCTGCCCTACCACTTTTTAGCAAAGTTATCCTTCAAACAGACGCGCGGGGTTACGGATTGCTCTGGTCTGCCTTAGCGATTGGCGCGCTGATTGGAACGTTGAGCAGTACAACGCTCAGCAAACGGATGCGTTTAGGGATTGCCTTACCGCTGATTGCGCTCCTCTGGGGCGCCAGTCTATTGCCAATGGCTTTTACCAATCAGCTTTGGTTGGCTTGTGGTTTTCTTTTACTGGGCGGTTTGATGTGGGGACCGTATACCCCGATGGAAACCACTTTGTTACAACGCAATGTCCCTAAGGAACAACTCGGCCGAGTATTTGGGGCACGGTCGACCTTGCTCACAGGCGGATCGCCGCTCGGTTTGGCCATTGGTGGCATAATGCTAGCTTTTCTACCTTCAACTGCTGTGATCGCCTTTTCAGCTATTGCTTGTATCCTTGTTGGTTTGGTTGGACTTGTATCGCCAACATTCCGAGGCATGTCTCTTCCGCCTGCAGCGTCGAGTGAGTAGAAAGGCAAAACGGCCTATAATTTATCAAACAGGAGAACAAAAATGAAATACATGCTGCTGATGTATGCGGACGAATCGAAAGGACCGCAAACCCCCGAGGAACGAGAAGCCCATGTGCCAGAAAACTGGTATGCCTTGTTGGAAGAAATGAAAGCTGCCGGAGTGTTACTGTCCAACACTGGACTTAGCCCTGTTGCCAATGCGACAACCGTACGCGTTCGGGAGGGCAAGGCACTCATCACCGACGGTCCCTTTGCCGAAACGCACGAGCAATTAGGCGGATTCTTTCTGCTGGATTGCAAAGATCTGGATGAGGCCCTCCGCTGGGCAGCGAAGATTCCGTCGGCGAAGTATGGCTCGATCGAGGTCCGGCCGCTCTGGTCGCAGGACGCGTGATATTGGCCATGAGATGAGCGCCACAACACAAATTGAGAAGACCTTCCGCGAAGAACATGGGCGAGTCCTGGCGGCGCTCATCGGTCAGCTTGGAGATTTCGAGCTGGCCGAGGACGCGCTGCAGGATGCCCTGGTGAATGCGCTGGAACGCTGGGAGATTGACGGCGTTCCGCGTAACCCAGGCGCATGGTTGATGACCGTGGCGAAACGCCGAGCTATTGATCGCCTGCGTCATTCCAAGTTTGAGGAACACAACCCCACGATCCTCGAATCTCTTAAGCAAGAAGAACTCGAAATGGATGACTCACTCCCTGATGACCGATTAAAACTGATGTTTACTTGTTGCCACCCTGCACTGGCATTGGAAGCACAGGTCGCGCTAACGCTGCATACACTCGGCGGCTTGTCAACACGAGAGGTCGCGCGTGCCTTCCTCGTCCCGATACCGACGATGGCGCGGAGGCTGGCGCGGGCGCGCAGCAAAATCCGTAACGCCGGCATCCCCTATCGTATTCCGCCTGCCGACCTCCTGCCCGAACGGCTGGACGCGCTGCTGGCGGTCATTTACCTGATCTTCAACGAGGGATACGTGGCAACCAGTGGCGATGCACTCACTCGGCACGAACTTTGCGGAGAAGCGATCCGTCTGTGCCGGGTGCTAGTGGACTTGCTCCCACAGAGTGCCGAGGCGCGCGGACTATTGGCACTGATGCTGTTGCACGATTCACGGCGCGAGACCCGACTCACTCCGACGGGTGAACTGGTCCTCCTCGAGGAACAGGATCGTACACGTTGGGACCGCGCCAAAATCGAAGAGGGAATCGCAATTCTTGACGAGGCGCTGGCTCTTCACGATCCAGGTCCTTATCAGGTGCAAGCAGCGATCAGCGCGTTGCACGCCGAAGCACGAACAGCTGATGCGACCGACTGGCGTCAGATTGCCGCGCTCTACGATTCGCTCGCGAGGATGACCTCGTCTGCGGTGGTCGAAGTTAATCGCGCTGTGGCTGTAGCAATGGCACAAGGCGCGCAGGAGGGCTTACAGCTGCTGTTGCAACTCGATGGTCGGGTGGATAATTATTATCCGTATCACGCAGCGCGCGCCGATCTACTCCGTCGGGCGAATCAGCGCGAGGCTGCCGCCCATGCCTATAAGCGCGCGCTCGACTTGTGCAGCAACCGCGCCGAGCGCGCATATCTTCAATGGCGGCTCGACGAGATGCTCGATAAATGAGCGTGAACCGAATAGCCCTACATCAAGTGTAGTTGCGAGACTTCCCCGTTTGCGGCGGGCAGGATGATGGTTTGGCAAGCTCGGAATTCACTCCCTTCCCATCTTGTCAAAATAGAATATGTGTTCTACAATACGTCAAACGATTGATTGATGGATTGTTCATCAACCTTGACAAGAGGCTTTGGTTGTATGAACATTCCTTTGTCCGTCAAGGTCCTGGTGCAAATGAAGGATATTTACGGGCAAATGGTTGACACCAATTTGCTTACAGAAAGGATACACTCAGATGTTGAATCTAACTTCTATCATGATTGGAACGAAACAGCCCCTCGTGTTGGCAGCTTTCTATGAAAAGGTTTTGGGAAAGCCGGCCGACATGGTCGATCGGGATAATGGTTTTTGGGGATGGCAGGTGGGAAGCGCGTATATATCGATCCTGGAGCATTCTGAAATGGGAGGTAACACAAAAGACCCGGGACGGATGATAATCAATTTTGAAACTCCGCAGGTCAAAGAGGAGTTTGAGCGAATCAAGGCCCTCGGTGGCACAGTCATTAGAGAGCCATATGACATGGGCGGCGGGTTGATTGCGACACTTGCTGATCCGGATGGAAACTATTTCCAGTTGTTAAACCCAATGTGACAGTAAGTTGTGTGATGAGAATGTCGTGCAATATCGCGAGCCGACGGCGTGAAGGAGAGAACTCATGAAAAGCAAAAAGGCTGGCTTTAATTCAATTGATGAGTACATTGCGACTTTCCCCAAAGAAGTACAAAAAATACTGGAGGAAGTACGGGGGACCATCAAAGCCGACGCTCCTGACGCACGGGAAAAAATCAGTTATCAGATTGCCGCGTTCGAACTGAACGGCAAAAATTTAGTTCATTTCGCCGCGTGGAAAAAACATATCGCAATGTATCCGATACCCTCTGGAAGCGACACATTCAATAAACAATTATCGCAATATATGGACGGAAAGGGCACATTAAAATTCCCACTGGACAAACCATTGCCATTGAAGTTAATAACCAAAATTGTTAAATTGAGAATTGCCGACAATCTGGAAAAGGCCGGGATAAAATCAGGCAAGAAAAATAGATGAAGGAAGAAGAAACATGCGGAAATTGATCGTCTTTAACCATGTGTCGCTCGATGGTTACTTTACAGACGCGCAGGGCGACATGAGCTTTGCGCGCAATAACATCCAGGACGCGGAGTGGGATGCATTTGTTGCAGGCAATGCCGGTGGCGGAGGCATGCTCGTGTTCGGCAGGATCACCTACGAACTCATGGTAAGCTTCTGGCCCACACCGCTTGCGGCAGAGCAAATGCCTGATGTCGCTGCAGCGATGAATAATCTTCCGAAGATCGTGTTTTCGAGAACAATGAACGAGGCATCCTGGAAAAACACAAGGCTGGTGAAGGACGATCTGGCAGGGGAAATCCGAAGACTGAAACAAGGGGATGGAGAGGATATGGTGATTTTTGGCAGCGGGTCCATTGTTTCGCAACTAGCCCCGGAGGGCTTGATAGATGAATACCAAATCGTGCTGGATCCTGTCGCCCTCGGCAAGGGCAGGACAATGTTCGATGGTATTAAAGAGAAACTGCCTCTGAAGCTTACAAAGACGCGGACATTCGGCAACGGGAATGTCCTGCTATGGTACGAACCGATGGCGTAACAAAAAGCCCATAAGAAAGGAGCCTTTGATGACCGAGAATTTTCTTGAGAAATTATTCGAGCACAACAACTGGGCAAACCTCCGTATCATCCAGGCTTGCTCCGCTCTGAGTGACGAGCAACTCGACGCTGAACCCCAGTCAGTCACAAAAGGCAGCATTCGCCAAACCTTGATCCATCTCGTGGGCTCGCAGGCGGGATACCTGTCACTGCTGGCCCTGCCAGTGGAAGCAAGGAACTATGTGCCCCTGGAATTCGCCAACTTGAAAGAGTCGGTAAGCAAAAGCGGAGAAGGATTGCTGGTTTTGGCGAGAGGCGAGAAACCCCTGAACGCCCGACTCCAAACGACGGATGGGTACTACGTGGAGCCCTGGGTTGTCATGGTCCAGATCATTAACCATGCCACCGAACACCGCGAGCAGATAAAGAGTATGCTTACTACCTTGGGTGTACCTGCTCCAGATATTGATGGCTGGGACTATGGAGAGGCTACAAATACGCTCATCCCTATATCAAAGTGATCGAAGCCGAAGCTCTTCGAAAGGGCAGCAATCGCATGAATAGCCCCCACGGAATCTTATACAGAAATTCTTCTGGTTAGGATATAGTTGAGCGGCAAAGCCACACAAGGAGATCAAAATGGAAACTTACGACGACGATCTCAGCAGGTTTGAAGCGGACGGCGCCGCACCGTTGCCAGTCACAAATGATCAAGGCTACGTCGAACACGACGGTGCTCGGATCTGGTGCGCAACATATGGGTCCGGCTCGCCCGTGATCCTGCTACATGGCGGACTCGGCCATAGTGGCAATTGGGGATATCAGGTTCCAGCGCTGATCAGGAGTGGCTATCATGCCGTTTTGATAGACAGCCGAGGCCATGGCCGCAGCACGCGCGACGCGCGACCATATACTTATGAGCTGATGGCATCCGACGTTTCGGCGGTGATGGATGCTTTGCATATTGAGAAGGCCGGTCTAATGGGCTGGAGCGATGGCGCGTGTACAGCATTGATTCTTGCCTCGAAAGCTCCGGCGCGCGTTGCAGGCGGTTTTTCTTTGCCTGCAATATGGACCCAAGCGGCACAAAGGAAATCGAATTCAGCCCCATCCTCAAGCGGTGCTTCAGCCGGCATGTGAAAGACTACAAACTGCTATCAGCCACGCCAGATCAATTCGACGAGTTTTCCGAGGCGGTCGGCCTCATGCAGAGAACGCAACCCAATTATTCGGCGAATGATTTGGCTCAGATCAGCGTGCCAGTTGCGATCGTCCATAGCGAGCATGATGAATTCATCAAACGCGAACACGCCGAATATCTTGCTCGGAGCATTCCAAACGCAGAATTTATCGATCTTCCTGGTGTTAGTCACTTTGCACCGCTTCAGAGGCCCGAGCAATTCAACAAAGCTATGCTTGCATTTCTCGGCAAAGTTCTCGCTTCTGCTGACGTATAATCGCGAATGTTCTTGACGAAACACGATTAGAAAACAATGCAATGTAAGTACCCAGAGGAACATATAGGTTATTCAGGCTTTGCCAGCGGGCGTGTGTTTTATAATTGACTTGTGTCTACGCCAATTTTAGCCACTAAACTTTACATCCCTCCGCCTCGGCCCAAAGCTGTCCTCCGCCCTCGCCTGATCAAGCGGCTGAACGAGGGTCTCTCGTCGGGCCACAAACCAACAGAAACCAACCGGTGGTCTATGAAATCAAAGTCGAAGGCCAGCTGGGTCGTCAATGGGCAGACTGGTTCGGGGGCTTAACCGTCACCCTGGCAGAGAACGGTGATACGCTCATCACCGGTCCCATAATTGATCAGGCCGCCTTATATGGACTGCTCAAAAAAGTGCGCGATCTTGGAATGTCGTTGGTCTCGGTCAAACGGGTTGAATCTGGCCAGGCAGGCGTTATGAACTCATAAAGGTAGAAACTGCAGGTAATAAGCTATATCAAAAATAATAGGAGATTCTCATGTTATCCATTATCAAAAAGCGCAAGGTAGTGGTCAAGTTGAAGTGATTTGAAGTATAGTAAGAGC
>CAZIYY010000107.1:0-1406 GCA_964543585.1 uncultured Anaerolinea sp.
CAAGACTTCATCCGCCAGCACAAAAAGGTAACGATAGAGGAATGAGATGATGACCGTGATGATCGTGGGGACATGCAGGTGATTCAGCGCGTGGACGATCTTTGGGAACTCCGTCACTGAAACCAACAGGATCGCCATTTGGACGGAAAGCCACGAGCGGATGACAATGCTCACAAAACGCAGCAGACCCGCGTCGGTGATGGTAAAGTCCCACATTAGAAAATGAAAAGATGAAACAGGTTGACCGGGAATGGAAAACAGTACGGTGATCGCCGCAAGCGCGAACGGAAAGGCAATGAACGAACGCCGAAGCGTGAAGCCGATGCCAAGCCCCGACAGCGCATTGGCAAAAAGTGTAAACAACCACGCCAGCGCGAAGGCGATCCACGCGCCATCGGGTAGGAGCGCATTGGAAAGGATGAATGCCAGCGTCACCATCACCTTGATGCGCGGATCAAGATCATGAATGGGGCTGTGTCCGTGGTGATAACGATCAAAAGCGTCGGAATGCATGAGGCGATTTACGATTTTCGAGGGGTGGTCGAGTAGCCCCATGTTCGTCGGGGCGTATCGAGACCAGGTTTACAATTTTCACATTTGCTGATTTGCTCATTTGCCCATTTGCGATTTATGCCGTTCGTTTGCGTAAAGCCTGGCTAAGGACGAAGAGAAGAATGATGAGCACCACAACGCCAATCGCGCCTGCGGCGATTCTTGAAGCTGAAGCCGATTCAAAGAAGGGAACTCTGTAGCCAGCCAGAGCGCCGTTTCCCGCTTGCGCTGAGTCAATGAATCCCAGGTCCATTGCTACACGATTCAAACCATCGGGATTAACTGAGGCAAGCGGCGATAACAGAACAACGACCAAAGAGATGACCACACCAACAATCACCCAGCCGCGCCCACCGCCTGCCGATGCGGAACCCGCGCCAAGCAAATCGGGACGAGTGCGGAGAACGAAGCCCAATGCGGCTACAGTAATGAGTGCTTCACCGACTCCGATCAACACATGAACGCCGAGCATGGCAAGCGCGACGGTTTGTAAATTACTGGTGCCGCTCAACCATAGTTGAAGAGAGGTGGCAAGCGCGCCCGCCATCACCGAAAGCCATGCCGCCACACCTGCGACTGTTAACTTGGTCGTATAACTGCGATCCACAACAGAACGATACAAACCATACCCAATCGCGGCAGTGAGCAAGCCCATGTTCAAAATGTTCGCGCCCATCACGAGCAGACCGCCATCCTGAAAGAGCAAAGCCTGCACCGCGATGACAGCCGTCATCACCAGCATCGCCGCCCACGGACCCAGCACGATCGCAGCTAACGCGCCTCCCAGCAAATGACCAGACGTTCCGCCCGCGACCGGGAAGTTGATCATCTGAGCCGCAAATATGAACGCGGCC
>CAZIYY010000107.1:1423-17772 GCA_964543585.1 uncultured Anaerolinea sp.
ATGCCCATCAACGGGACCTGTTTCTCACCGAGTGATTTATTCGTTCGTGAGATGGCAATGCCAAGAGTTGTGGCAGTGATCGCCCAGCAAACAATTGAAACAACGAAACTTAGGAATCCATCGGGGATGTGAAGGGGGGCTGGCGAATAATGCATAATTATCTCCTCAAAACATTTTACGCTTACCATGCTCTCGGCGGCTTAGATGAATAGCCTTGGAGCCGATTTCTTGAGTATGGAAACATAACGACCGGTCAATCTTACCCGTCGTTGAAATTAGGGTAAGGCAACAGTCGGTCACTTATCTTACGAAGTAAATGCCGCTTTGCATTTACGGCTCCCAGAAGAACGGTATCAGGGCGTAGAGATAGGGCTTGCCGTTTACGTATTCGATACCGACTGCCCAGGTATGCCAATCCAGCAATCCATTGGCATCCGTGCCGGGGAAATAGACTGAATAAAAATCTCCCTGATAGGGCCATTTCAGTTCATAAGTCGCGCCACCATGCTTGAGCTCATTGCAATGAAGTGTGTAGGGCTGGTTGAATGCTTTCACCAATTCGGGCACGACCACATCATGGAATGAACCTGTCTTTTCAGCGCCGCTTCCCGGCGCGGCTCCCCAATTCACTTCAAAGGTTGTCTCAAAGAGAAACGCTGCCTGTTCCGGTTTGTAGTTGATCACAGTGCCATCGCGGAAATAGGCAGCATCCATCCCGCGCGGAGGACTAACCAGCGAACTCAACAGAGCGCCGTCTGCTGTAAGCACGGCGGTTTTTAGCGAGTTGATCAGCGCGGTCACTCGAGGGTCCGTGCAGATATCCGATGCGGCGGGGGGAGGCGTGACTGTCAGCGTGGGGATCGCAGTCAGCGCGCCCGGCGTAACCGCGGCTATGATCGGAGTCCCGGTGGAGATAAATGTTGAAGTCGTCTGAAAGGATAATGTGGCGGTGGCAGGCAGGGTCGGAGTCGGGGTTGCGGTGATGGAGGGCGCGCATGCGCTCAACAAAACAAACCCAAGCAGCAAAGTCGGCAGAATCATTTTATTTTTCATCTTCACCTCCATTGACAATTATATCGCTTGTCATATAATCTGTTTCATCAACAAAGGCTGGGACGAGGGCGAGTAGGCATTGAACGACGGCACAGAGAGCAGGCCAGTGGTCGTTTGAGACCACTGTGGTGAAAGCCCTGCCCGAAACGGCAATGCCAAATGGACCTCCGAGCCGCAAAGTGAAAATTCAGTCAATCGGTCTGGTGGTCAAATCGTCTTGCAGTCAGATCGTTGTTGAATGAGTAACAACGCCGGGACACGCGCCCGTTATCAATGCGAAATCCCTAGCGGTTTGCGACTAAAAGACTGGCAGACGAAACGACTAGCGGATTAATAGAGTGAGGTTGGCTCCCTTTGTATCACGAACGGGATTTTAATAAGTCCCGCAAAACAGGGATCAGCCTAACTTGGGTGGCACCACGGATGCCGACAGCGTTCGTCCCATTTGGGATGAACGCTGTTTGTTTAATGAAAAGGAGTGATGACAAGTATGAATATTTTTCATCCGCCCTGAGGGAAGAACGCTGCTGGTCGCGAGCCACACAGCACATTTGACGATTTCGATTCATTCATTTACACAAAGGAGATGAGACCATGTCTGACCAAACCCGCTTCATTTTAAACGAAAGTGACCTGCCGAAATTCTGGTACAACATCAATGCGGACAACCCGGTTCCACCCGCGCCGGTCCTGCATCCTGGCACGATGGAACCTGTCACCCCTGACTTTTTGTCTGTGCTCTTCCCCATGGACTTGATTCTTCAGGAGATCAGCGCTGAACGTTATATCGAGATTCCGGAGGAAGTGCGTGAGATCTACAAACTCTATCGCCCCACTCCCCTGCTGCGCGCGCGGCGGCTCGAGAAAGCGTTGGATACGCCTGCGCACATCTATTACAAGAACGAAAGCGTCTCCCCCGCAGGAAGTCATAAACCCAACACCGCGATCCCACAAGCCTTCTATAATAAGAGGGCAGGCACCAAAGCGCTGACCACGGAGACAGGCGCGGGCCAATGGGGATCGGCGCTTTCATTCGCATGTAGTATCTTCGGGCTTGACCTTGAAGTGTATATGGTCAAGGTTTCCTACAATCAAAAGCCTTATCGCCGCATTTTGATGGAGACCTACGGCGCGCAGGTGTTTGCCAGTCCAACGGATCGCACTAATTTTGGACGTTCAGTTCTGACTGATAATCCGGACAGCCCCGGCTCACTCGGCATTGCGATCTCTGAAGCTGTGGAAGCCGCGGCGACATCGAACGGCGCGAAGAAGTATGGGATCGGTTCCGTACTCAATCACGTTCTCCTGCATCAGACCGTGATCGGCGAAGAGGCGCTCAAGCAAATGGATATGGCAAATGAATATCCAGACGTGGTTATCAGTTGTATTGGCGGTGGCTCGAATTTTTCAGGGATTGCCTATCCTTTCTTGCGCGAAAACCTGAAGAACGGAAAACGTACCCGCCTGCTAGCTGTCGAACCAACAGCCGCGCCATCACTCACCAAAGGCCTTTACGCGTTCGATTATGGTGACACTGCAAGAATGGCCCCAATAGTCAAGATGCATACACTAGGACATGACTTCGTCCCGCCCGCAATTCATGCGGGTGGATTGCGCTATCACGGCATGGCTCCCAGCCTTTGCGCGTTATATGATGCGGGCCACGTCGAAGCCATGGCGGTCAACCAGAAAGCCACCTTCGAAGCCGCAACGCAATTTGCGAAGACAGAAGGGATCATCCCCGCGCCAGAGTCAGCACATGCGATCCGCGCTGCGATTGACGAAGCGCTGGACGCGAAGGCAAAGGGCGAGAAGCGCGTGATCCTGTTCAACTTATCGGGTCACGGGCATTTCGATCTGAGCGCGTATGAGTCATATCTGAATGGGCAACTCGAAGATTACGAATATCCGGAAGAGGCTGTGAAAGCGGCAATGGCTAAACTGCCGGAAGTTAATATCCCCGCGTGAACGTAAGACCCTGAAGGTACGCTTCGCGAAAACCTTTAGAGTCTGAGTCTGCGATCACTCTCTATCCCCACGCTTGATGAAGCCCGATCGAATAGGTTGGGCTTCAAAGTTAATTATGAAGTGATCTTACGCACCTTTGCTCAAAGGCAGTCTGTGACCGCCGTATTCGGTGGCGCACACCGCAGGGTCACCTATCTTCCCGAATGGGGAGACCCTGCAGGAGCATAAACTGCGTAGGGTGAGTTATGAATTGTTTTCAGCAGGGGTTAAGCTTCCCCGAAGGCGACCACTACAATGTGCTGGTTCAGTAATTGAGGCGAGGCTGAATCTTTACCGGGAATGATCTGACCAAGTGTGTATCCCCCGGCAATCGGCACGTCTTTTCCAAGGATATCCTGGACAGCACCAATCTCCGCGCCGGGGTGCGATTTGAGCAGCATCTGCCAGGCAATATCCACAAGGATCAAGACAAAGGCCGGTTTTTTGCCCCCCAGTTGTAGCAGTGCCTGTTGAGCGGCTTGATGCGCAGCGTTCTCGCAGGAGACCTGGCTTCCCACTAAAAGGTAGGCATCCACGCCGTCTCGCACAGGCGCATTCATGCGGAAACTGCCGTCCGCTTCCACGCGGATCGGGGCGCGGATTACCAACTGGTCTCCCTGCTCCACGCCAAGTGGATATAAGCGCGCGAGATGGCTCAACGGGGGAAACGCCCAGTCACGCGCGGGATAGCCAAAGAGTTGGGCGTAAGTTTCGGATGCGGGGCGACCATCCAATGTTCGCAGCCAAAAGCCGCGCGAACGCGTCACGCGGAACTGACTGCCAACGGGATTCCATCCATGCGCCGCGCCGACGCCCACGCGGATGTCGCCGCGCAGAAAGGCCGCGGTTAGCGCGCCGGTCCCGGTCTGCGGACCCGCTATCTGGTAGGAATGACCCGTATGCAAGTCCCCGGAAGAGAGAGCGCCCACAAGCGGAAAAGATTGGGCAGGTATCGCGTTGCATAGTTGGTCCGCATCCCCATTGAAACCATCGGCAATGAAAAAGAGCGCGCGCGTTTCATTTTGATCGGCGGCTTGTTTTGAAAGTTGCGCGCCTGTCTCGCGCCCGCTTTGGGCATACCCCGGCATCCAGCGCGTCTCTGCTTGGAAGTCGCCGGCCAGCAGGGCAACCAGCACGGAGTTGGGGTGCAGACCATTCGAGGTCAAACCGGCGGGACTGCTAAAGCCGATCATTGGCGTATCACCCAAAAGGCCAGATATGCCGCTGACAACTTCACGCGCCTGATAGTGGTGCGATGCAATCACAAAGCCGAATCCCGGCGTGACGGAACCAAGCCGGTTCAACGCGTGATGCACAGCCTGCAAACCCGCTTCGCGGCCGTTCAACGCCTGTGCGTGTCCAATGGAAACCATGAGAGTCATTTCGATTATCCTTCGGCGATCGGGATGGTGAAGTGGAAGGTTGTGCCTTTCCTGAATTCGCTGTCGAACCAGATGCGGCCGCCCTGCATCTCGACCAGACTTTTGGTGATATTCAAGCCCAAACCTGTGCCGGGCGCTTCACGCGCTTTTGAATCATCCGAGCGGAAGAATCTCTGGAATATCTTTGCCTGGTCTTCAATGCTGATCCCAATGCCATCATCTTTTACCCAAAGATGTACAACTTGTTTCGCGCCCTCGGGGTCCCACTGATTTCCAGTCGCCTCAGCGCCGACAAGGATGGTTCCACCCTCGGGCGTATATTTGTGCGCGTTACTCACCAGGTTGGTAAGAACCTGGCCCACACGAATATGGTCCGCCCAGACTTGGGGCAGTTCAGGCGATAAATGGAGCTCGACGCCTTGTCGTTTATCGTCCACCTGCCGTTTGGTGGAGCGCAGCACTTCATCCACGATATCCGCCACATCCACCGGTTTATAGTCAAGGCGCAGGCGTCCCGCTTCGATCTTGGCGTTATCGTTCAAGTCCGAAACGAGGGCAGACATTCGTTCGACATTGGCGCGGATCGTGCTCAGGAAACTGGTCTGCATCTCGTTGATCGTGCCTACAGACCCCGCCGCAAGCAATTCCGAATAACCCTTGATGGAAGTCATCGGGTTCTTCAACTCATGCGCCACGAATGAAACGAAATCGCTTTTCGCAAGGTTTGCGCGCTGGACTTCATCATATAGTTGCGCGTTTGCGATGGCGATGGCGGCGCTATCGCTCAGGTTGTTGAGGAATGCCAGGTTGCCCTGCGAGTCGCTTGTGCTTTCAAGAATGATCAAGCCAATCACCTGCGCTTCACGACGGATGGGAATGATGATCTGCGTATGCGCGCTAGGCAGGATACCTTTGGCGCCATTATTTAAAAGGGAAACCTGGCTGGCTTGCCCGCTTTGAATCACTGATTGATCGGCGAGGATATCTTCATAGCCCTGTTGAACCATGATCCGTAAATCATTTTCTTCGAGCATCCCAATCAAGCCCGCTTCAGCATTTGAGCGGCGCATTGCCCATTCCAGTGTGATACGCATGGCGCGGTCCACTTCGAGGCTGGCATTCAGTTCACGGACGAAACGTCCCATCACTTGTAACTCTTCCACCTTCTCAGCAAGTTCCTGATCGGTAAGCGCCAGGAGGCGCGCATTCTCAATCGCAACGGCAGCCTGACCCGCAAAAGCGGTGAGCAGGTTTTGATCGTCTTCCACGAAGGGAAGACCGTCGCGGCGATTGATGACTTCGATCACACCGAGGACACGATCCTTGATCTGCATGGGCACCGCCAGTAGTGAGCGCGATGTAAAGCCTGTTTGTTTATCGGAACCCTCAAAGCGGGCTGTTGAACGCTGGGCGTCATTCTCAATGACAGGCGCGCGCGCCTGCACGGCGCGTCCCACAATGCCTGTCCCCGCCGGGAGGCGTTGGCCCAGAAGATTGGTCGCCACTGGACCAACCGTCACGCGGAAGATCAGTTCACCGGTCTGTTCGTCCATCAGGAACAAAGTGCCTGCCTCGCAATTCAAAATGTTGACGGCGTTCTCAAGAATATTATGAAGGAGCGGCTCCTGCTCCAGCGTGGAGGTAAGTTGACGCGTGATTTCATTCAAGGTGGCAAGTTGATGCGCGCGCTTTTCCGTCTCCTGCAGGAGGCGGGCTTTTACGATTGCACCCACGGTTTGATCCGCGATTGCCTGCAAAAGGTCAATTTGGGCGCGCGTGTAAGTCACCGTTGTATCGCGGCTGCCAACGCTCAAAGACCCCATGGTCTCCGCGCCGGCGTTGAGCGGCACGCCCATCCATGCGTATACGCCCTGGGAGGAAGGTGTAATGTTGCGCGCCTGACATTCACGCATGTAATCCTGGGTAAGGATTGGGCGGCTCTTACGGATGATTTCGGGACCGAGCCCGAGGCTGGGAGGCAGCGGGCGATTCTCGCGGGAAATTGCACGCTCGTTATCGTCGACGCGAAAGGCATAATAGAAATAATTGGCAGCTTTGTTATAAAGCGTGATTTGGAAAAGGGAGGACGGAATGATTTGTGTCGCCTGGGCAAAGATCAACTCTAAAACATCATCAAAGGTAAGCGTCACGTTTACCCCTTGTGATACGCGCGTCAATGCATTCATTTCCTGCACACGACGTTCAAGATCGACAACCGTCTGCACACGCGAAATGGCAACCGATACCTGATCGGAGAGGCTGTCCAGAAAATCCAGGTCTTTGGGTGTGTATGCATTTCCTGAAAGCGGTGTTCCCAGCGCGAGCCAGCCGACGGGTCGCTCATCCCCCTCCAAAACGACGAAGAGACGCGCCCCTAGCAGCGCAAGGCGGGCTTCGTCGCCTTTCAGAAGGGCGGGCGGATTGATCGTGTCGAGATAGAGAGGAATGTTTTCTTTTTGGAAATACTGAACAAGAGGGCTGTTCGACGAAAAACGAACATCGCTTGTTGGCCGGCCGTCGCCATCCGCTAGCGCCACATATTGATCATTCAATGAATCATAGGTATAAACGTGGAGACGGTCAGGCACAAGACTGCTGCCGATTTGCTGGCGTAATACGCGGCTAATGGTATTCAAATTCAACGCGTTGGTAAGTTCATGACTAAAGGTGCGAAGGCGATCTTCGTAGGCGCGTTGACCGCGAAAGAATGTGCTATCCACAAATACCTGTAAGCGCGTTCGCAATGGTTCAAGGAACACCGCGATCACAAAAACCAGCCCGCCGATAAGATAGGGATTATCAGAAGGCATGGGGAAAATCAGTCCTATTCCACTCACTAACAACGCATATGCTGTGACGACGAGAATCGTCAGCAGTGTATAAACCATCCCCTGCCGCAGCCAGTAGTCGGTGCTCAGGAGGCGGAACCGCACGACTACGTATCCATTAACGATGGGAAACAGGATCAAAGGGACAAATAAGTAAGGGGTAAAGTTGACAGCCTTCGAAGGGCTTATAACTGAATACAATATCCAGGCAACGATCGGACCGAATGCTACAAGGGATCCGCCCAGGATTGTGCGCGCTTGATTCTTAACCACCGGAGAATAAGAGAATAATGCGCTGTTCGCCAGCGCGCCAAAATAGAACAACGCAGAGAGACTCGTGAAAACGTACATAGCCAGCCAGGCGGCTATATAGGCGGTTGGATGCTCGAAATCAAACAATGTGCTGTATGCATTAAGCGTTAAAAACCCGCCGATCACGTAACCAATCCATCGAAGGTAGGAGCGCCCAATAACAAAGCGCGCCTCCTGCGGGAAGACGAGCGCCAGGTCAATGAGCGCGCCGCCGGACATGCCCACAGCCAATGTCCATAGATACGTAAAGCGATGGGATGTATAAAGGTCGAAGAGAGAACTAATTACAATCGCAAACGATGAAATTAAAACTGAGAAAGCGCGCCCCGCAGGTTCGGAGCGGCGCAAACCAAAGATCCAAAGGCTGACGATCAGGAACACAAGACTGAGGCTTGCGGGAATAATCAAGTATGCAGCCCAATCGGCAGATGGGAATGGCTGTAACGTGACGCTGGCTGCTCTCAATTCCCCTTCTTTTGTGAGCATTTCGACTGAAACAGTCTGATTCACAATGGTTGAACCAAGGACCCTCTCCAGGTCGCTTGAGTTTGAAATTGGCTTTCCATCCACCGAAACCAACCGATCCTCAAATTTGAATCCCTGTTCGTACAACGCCCAGTGTTTTCCAGCTTCGTTTGTGTCGGAACCATTCAACACAAGCGTTTGCTCGAAGAATCCGCCAATGAACGGGTTTTTCAGCCAGGAATATGCCAGAAACAATGACGCGAAAAAGACCACAACCGCAATTGCCTGGTACGCCAGGACAACGGATTGCATCACTCTGCTCAAGACGGTATTTAGACGATACGATTGATCCATAACTCAACAGGAAGAATACCGAACCACTCGGCGCTTTATGGATTTTACACTACATCCCCTATACGTAACTATGCTACTTTCATAACAAATGAACCGAACTAAATATCCAGATTTCGGACCGCTTTCGCGTGAGTCTGGATGAACTTGCGGCGGGGATCCACCGCGTCGCCCATCAACATATCGAACGTACGGTCCGACTCAGCCGCGTCCTCCACCGTGACGAGGAGCAGGGTCCTGTTTTCGGGATTCATCGTCGTCTCCCACAATTGGATCGGGTTCATCTCGCCGAGACCCTTGTATCGTTGGAGGCTCGCCTTCTCGCCGACCTCCTTGACTATCTTGTCTTTCTCCTTGTCTGTATAAGCATACTTGATCTGATTCTTGTACGCGACCCGATACAATGGAGGCTGGGCAATATAGAGATGCCCATCATCGATCAACTGCGGCATGTAACGGAAGAAGAACGTCAGCAGCAAAGTGCGTATGTGACTGCCGTCCACGTCCGCATCGGTCATAATGATCACGCGTCCGTAGCGCAAGCCTTCGAGATCGAAGTTATCGCCGATGCCCGTTCCGAGCGCGGAGATCAACGCCCTGATTTCGTTGCTTGACAAAATCTTGTCAAGGCGGGCACGTTCTGTATTCATGATTTTTCCGCGCAACGGAAGGATCGCCTGGAAGTGACGATCGCGTCCCTGCTTGGCAGAGCCGCCTGCCGAATCGCCTTCTACAATATAGAGTTCGGTCTTGGTCGAATCGCGCTCGGAGCAATCCGCCAACTTGCCAGGTAATGTCAACGATTCAAGCGCAGATTTGCGGATGACGAGGTCGCGCGCCTTGCGCGCCGCATCACGCGCACGCGCCGATGTAAGACACTTGGCAATAATCGCCTTTGAGGCTTGCGGATTTTCATCGAGGAATGTGCTGAACGCTTCGCCAACGACCTGCGTGACATAGGTCTGCACCTCGGGATTCATCAACTTCACCTTAGTCTGTGATTCAAACTGCGGACTCGGATGTTTGACCGAAACAATGGCTGTCAGGCCTTCGCGTGTGTCATCGCCTGAAAAGTTCGGGTCGGCATCCTTGAGCAAGCCGTTCTTACGGGCATAATCATTGATCACGCGCGTTAGGGAAGAACGCAAACCTGTAAGGTGCGTACCGCCGTCAATGGTATTGATGGTATTCGCAAACGAATAAACCGACTCGGTATAAGCATCCGTGTATTGGATCGCGGCTTCCACGATAACCCCTTCGATCTCCTTTTCAACATACACAACCGGGTGTAAATTTTCACGGTTTCGATTGAGATAACGCACGAATGAAGTGATGCCGCCTTCGAAGTAGAAAGACATTTCGCGCTCGCCGCGTTCATCCAAAAACCGAATGGTTACGCCGCGCGTCACAAACGCCATTTCACGGAAGCGCTGAACAAGGGTATCGAAACGATAATCAAAATCCTCTGTGAAGATTTGCTTGTCGAATTTATAGGTTTGCTTGGTGCCTGTTTCGTCCTTTACTTTCCCGAGTTGTTTAATCCCGCCCTGCGGCACGCCGCGTTGATATTTCTGTTGCCACCATTTCCCATCGCGTTTGATCTCAGTGACCATCCATTCAGAAAGAGCATTGACGGCGCTTATGCCCACGCCATGCAAACCGCCAGAAACCTTGTAACCGCCACCGCCGAATTTTCCGCCCGCGCCAATCAATGTCATGACCACATCCACGGTTTCCATTGGATGCCCCTTCGCGTCCTTTTTCGTGGGGTGTGGCCCTACCGGAATACCGCGACCGTTATCTTCAACAGTCACGCTGCTATCGGCATGGATGGTGACATTAATGGCGGTGCAAAAACCCGCAAGCGCTTCATCAATTGCATTATCAACAACTTCATAAACAAGCTGATGCAAAGCCTTAATATCCGTGCCGCCCACATACATGCCCGGGCGTTTGCGAACATGCTCGATGCCTTCCAGCGCTTGAATGGAACCTACATCGTAATTTGTCTTGCCATTTCCTTTTGTCACAAAAACCTCCAAAGTATTACGCGCGTTGCGCTGGCGCGCTGCGCGTCTTTTGCCATTGTTCAAAAACAGTTTGCAGCCAGATATTCATATCGTGATAATACACAAAACTCGCCGCTAATATCACCGTGGCAATAAAGGCATGGCCCATAATTCCCACAAGAGTCATCCATGAATCATTCGGCGGCACACTCCACAAGATATTCATTCCCTGAGAGAGGATCAGCGCGCTTAATACGAACGATCCGCTTGTGGGCAAGGTGAAGCGCACCATCCGCACACTGGTAAAGATGGAAATCAAAGCATTTTGCCTGCGGACAAAAATCCCATGCGGAGTAAAGTATAAAGGCACGGCAAAAATGAACACGAGGGATAATAATGCAATATACGCCAGCGTCGGGCTAATCAACGCCAGGATTGTAAGAAAGACCAGCGTTGGCGCTGAAACCACGACAAAAACAATCAGCCATATCACCGACAGGATAAAAGTCTGAATGATCGCGCGCATGAAACTGATCCCCGCTTCTTCTTTGCCCAAAGTTGTTCCCGATACCCAGCGGAAGTATAAGCCTCCGCCCACCCAGCTAACCAGCATGAACAGGAAAATAAGACCAACCAAAACAGGAAGGGACGAGACCTGCGCCACATTCTGCGCGCCGAGCGGGGTCTCAACAGGCATTGTCTGCGCTACCAGGCTCGAAATACCGATTGGAAATGTGCGCAATCTGCTGAACAAGCTGAATAAATTAAATTTTTGCAGTCCATCCAGAAAAATCCTCTGGGCTTCGAGGAACTGATCTATTTCGGAAACATCAATATTCCCTCGAGCCTGAGCGAAGATATATCTGACAAATGGGCGCAGTAATCCATCCACGCTCAAGCGCGGAGCCAGCCACAGGAACAAATCCAGCGCCAGCGGCAGAAGGATGAGTCCAACATGATTGGCGACGGCATTGAAACCTGACCTGAGCGAAACGATCACGCCTGGAGGCGGAGGGAACGATTCGAGTTTCTGCGCGTCCATAACCAATTGATTCTACCATACCGACCAGGTCCTAGCATCCGACGCTGAAGGCAGGTACAATGCAAACATGAATGAGCAAAAATATTTGCCTGATTCCAATCGCGTCGGCGTATTGACTTCAACCGTGTTGCTGGCTTTCGCGCTCACGCGTCTCATCCGCGCGCCCGAATTCAATCTCGAAATCCAATTACCGGGCTTCTTTATCACTCTTCCATTGAACATATCCACTGCCATGAGCCTGCTCACAGCCGGACTCACTGCCACAGGCATGGACTGGCTCCTGCGAGGTCACCCATCTTTGAACCACAAGCCGACATTTCAATGGTGGCTGCTCCCCACACTCACCACCTTCGTCGTCGGCATACCGCTTTCGATCCTCCCGAATGGAACGGTGTGGTGGATCGGCTTTGCGATTGGCGGCGCGTTCCTTTTCTTCGTCTTTCTCGCCGAATATATCGTTGTAGACTCAGGGGCGCCATACTATGCCACAGCCATGGCCGGGCTCACCGCTATCTCATACACGCTCTTCTTTATTATGGCAGTTGCTTTGCGCTATAGCGGCGCCCGTCTCTACATTACGATTCCTGGTTTGTTCCTTGCCGCTGTGCTTGCCAGCCTGCGTATTCTGCACTTGCGCCTCAGCGGTCTCTGGGAGTATGCCTGGGCAATCGGCATCGCCTTTGTTTGCGCGCAAGTTGCGGCAGGATTGCACTACTGGCCCCTGTCACCAATCCAGTTCGGGCTGATGCTGGTCGGGCCCCTATATGGACTTACCAATTTTGCGATCAATCTCGGCGAGGACATGCCTGCGCAACGCGCCACGCTCGAACCTGCCATCGTCACTGCATTATCCTGGGGGTTGGCAATATTCATCCGATGAGATGATTCAGCAATTAACCATCAACAAAGAGAATTGGCAGGAAATGCTCAATCATGTGGAAAGTCAGGTTCCACTCGAGGCATGCGGCTTGCTGGCTGGTAAAAACGATCGGGTGGAGAAAGTGATCGTTGTGCGGAATCAGGCGCAAAGTCCCGCGCGCTTCGTAATGGATCCGTATGAACAACTCAAAGCCTTCGATTGGATCGAATCCAACGGACTCGACCTTCTCGGCATCTTCCACTCGCATCCAGCAGGGACCGAAACTGCCTCCGCTACCGACATCGCAGAGGCGACTTATGAGGCGGTATACATCATCTGGTCGCGAAGCGGGGATACCTGGCAGGCGCGCGGCTTCTGGATCGAAAACGGACACGCCCATGAAGTGTCTTTATTAATACTCGAAGAGTGAAACCTTATTGCCTTTCCCGTGTTTCCAGTGATAGACTCGCTTCGGAGGATTGAAGGATATGCAAATTCTGATTGGCATTGGGGCTGTGATTGTTGGGTATCTTTTGGGTTCCATCCCCTTTGGCTTATTAATCGTAAAGATCAAAACAGGCAAGGATCTTCGCACGGTGGAAAGCGGACGCACCGGCGGGACGAATGCTGTGCGCGCCGCAGGTTTTGCGGCCGGTTTACTCACGGCAATACTCGATATTCTAAAAGGTGCAGTTGCCGTTTGGATCGCGCAGGCGGTCAGCCCGGAAAATCATCTCATCCACGTTCTTGCCCCGGTGGGGGCCATTTTGGGCCATAACTATTCCGTCTTTTTGATTGAACGCGGTCAAGATGGAAAGTTGCGTTTGCGCGGCGGAGCAGGCGGCGCGACAGCCCTAGGCGGCGCGATGGGCTTATGGTGGCCGATGTTCCCCATTGTGTTTACAGCCGGATTGCTGGTGTGGTTTACACTGGGCATTGCTTCCGTCACAACCATGGTTGTTGGATTGGTTGTGACCGTTGTGTTTGCGATTCGCGCCTCACTAGGGTTGCAGGATTTCACAGATATTTGGTATGGCGTGATCGCGGAGTTACTTCTCCTTTGGGCATTGCGTCCAAACATACAAAAATTGCTGGCTGGCCAGGAACGCGTGATCAAATACAGTTTGAACGGCTGGCTAAGGGCGAGGAAAGAAGTCAAGACAGAATCGAAGTAAGAAAAAACGTCCCCCATAATCGCGGGAACGGTTTATTTTCTCAACCCATTTGCTGAAGCAACGCGCGCAGGTTTCTTTCATGTAATGTTCTTGCCAGGCCGCCGAGATACACGCGGCTCTTGCCGCAATCTTCAATGCTGATCTCATCCAGAAGCTCAACGGCATTCTTCCGCCGCGACGCGGCTTTGACGGATCTTCTGATCGCGGAAAGGTAATTCAAATTTTCCCTCACCGCCGCATCAATCTCGCCTCGCAGGATAATATCGCCATGTCCCTGAACGATGTTCTCAAGCCCCATTCGCCCGACGCGTTTAATGGATGCCATGATATCGTCAATATTGCCGTCCACAATGTATGGCAAGGGCATGAAAGAATCCCCGGCGAATAAAATACGGTCTTCCTCCACCAACACTGCAATCCCATCCTCGCTGTGGCCCAACGCGGGTGAAATGATCAAATTCTTCTTGCCCACGCGCAGGGTTACCTCGCCGTCCTCAAAGGTCATTTGCGGCAGAACGATCTTTGTCTGGCGTAACATTGGGTTTTGCTTTTTCGCGGCTTCCAGAGAGGGCGCACCGCGCTCCTCCAGCAGGTCGCGGCAACGCGCATGCGCAATCACCGTCGCGCCTGGGAAGAAGCAATTGCCCCACGCATGATCCGCATGATAATGCGTATTGATTACATAACGCACAGGCACGCTCAATTCATGCTCGATGAACTCGCGGATCGTCAGCGTTTCATCCGGTAGAGCCAGCGTATCAATCACCACGGCCCACTGTGGACCAGCCACAACCCCCGCCGTCACCTGGGCATATACCTCACTTTGGAACCAAAAAACATTATCAGAAACTCGTTCGCGATGCATTGAAAAAAACCCTCGTGAAATTTTTTCTTATTGATAGCACAAATGAGACTGAAAATCAAGTTGAATGGACAAATTTACAGGTTTACTCGGCATTTTCGTAAGGGCTTTTCCGTACTTATGCTTGCCTCTGCGCTTCTGCCGTGATACACTCTACAAAATATGACCAAGAGCCTGCTCCTTGTAACTGCAGATGGTAACTTCGCACAAGTTCTGCTCCATGGTTTAGAGCAGGAAGGTTATCGCGTTCATATTGTCAAAGGGAAGGGCGAGGCGGTCGTTCGCTCGGATGAACAGAACTGCTCACTCGCTTTTCTCGATATGGATCTTGGATACAGAGCGGTCGCGGACATTGGGAGGGCCCTTCGGATGCTCAACCCGAACATCAGGCTGGTCCTGTTTTCTGGCGAGGATATGCCCCCCGCGCTGGACGAAATTCGTCCGTGGACGTTATCACGCAAACCCTATTATTTACCGGACTTGTTGAAAATGCTGAACGATAAATCCACTCCCATTTCCAGACCCACAACATCCTCCCCACAGGGGAATATATCTGCCTCTTCGCTTGAAGTCCAAACGAGCAACCCCGCACTCCCCTGGTTGCAAGATGTGAGCAAAGCCGCGCAACACCTCACGCGCCTGACGCTTGAGTCCTCCGCACAGGCGGCATTGATCACTCGCGGAGATAACCTGTGGGCGTATGCCGGTCAACTCTCACAGGGCGCGGCAAAAGAACTGGCTGTGACGGTCACTCGTCATTGGGATGGGCAAAAAGGCAGCGACCTCCTGCGCTTCGTCCGATTGGAAGCCACAAAAGCCGAGCATATGCTTTATGCCACGCGCATTGCGGACGATGTGGTGCTGGCGTTGGTCTTTGATGCTGAGACTCCTTTCAGCACAATCCGCACGCAGGCTGGACAGTTGGCGCATTCATTGTCCATGCCGGGCGCTGAGGCGCCGGAACCACCTGTTGAACAACAGAAACAACCCCGGGCTTCGTTTGACGCGCTAACGCAAGCGTTTGATGATGATGGCAGTGATGATGTCGAATTCCCAAATATCTCGAATATTCTCGCAGATGTCCCGCCCCCAACCCCGGATGCTGGGATGATTCCAATGGGGAATGAAGAAGAATGGCGCGCTCGTCCCTCTTCACCGTCGCGTTCGAGTCAATATAGCCGCGAAAGTTCACCCGCTGTGCATGTGGATGACTTGCTGGTATCGAACCAAAACAACGATCAGACTGTTGAACACGTCGTTGAAGATTTCGACGCGACCATGCCATCGAAATCCCGCAAGCGGCCCGAAACACCGATTCGCCGACCCATGCCCGGCGAATTGGACGAAACCCGCCCGCACTCGATCACAGAAGTGGCTGGGCGTGTGATGCTTGAACCAATCTCGCCCGGACTTTATAACCTGACTTATGCCTGTTTACTGGTGCCGCGTTTCAGTTCGCACTATTTGACCGGTGATATGTCGGATCGTCTCTCAGAATGGCTGCCACAAATATGCATCGCTTTTGGCTGGCGGCTGGAATATCTGGCTGTGCGCCCTGAGTATGTGCAATGGGTTCTGAATGTTCCGCCTGCAACGTCGCCCGGTTATTTGATGCGCATTATGCGCCAGCAGACTTCTGAAAAAATCTTCATTGAATTTCCGCGTTTGAAGAAAGAGAATCCTTCGGGCGATTTCTGGGCTCCGGGATATTTGATTATGGGCGGGACGCAACCGCATCCTCCGCAATTGGTGAAGGATTACATCAAGCAGACCCGTACGCGGCAGGGGTATTCGGAACCGAGGAAGTAACTAACGTCTTTGCGAGGAAGCAATCCCCTCGCGAATTAGGAGACGTTGTTGCTATTGAGATTGCTTCGACGGAAAAGCGCCGTTTCGCAATAACATAACACATTGAGCGCGGAGTATAATTACTCCGCGTTTCATTATTTACTTGAGTTTAGAGTTCAAAGCACCTTAACAAGAAAGGAACTAGCTGATAAAGTT
>CAZIYY010000108.1:0-17686 GCA_964543585.1 uncultured Anaerolinea sp.
TTTGCCATGAGTTTTCTACTTTTCACTGGTATCATTTTACGGGAGGGTTACCCATTCCCTCAACAAAAACACTTTTGCTTTGGTTTGGGATACGTTTATTGCTTTATTAATAACTTCTGTCGAAGTTAGCTTTGCCAGCCAAGGAGACATTAGCGCCATTTCTTGAATATTCTTATCTTCAATCTTTTCAATAATATTGTCATCTGATGTGCTAGATGATTGAATAGACGCAAGCGCATAAATTAAATCCATGGCTGTTTGTGCATTTTGCTGACCCTTAATTTTGTCAATAATTGCAGTTGATACATCGGGGAGAACGGGGAAAATATCCGATGCTGTGAGCAGAATTTCTTCGGGGTCTAAATCTCTAAATTCCAAACTTTCTGCCATTTGTTTGAGCTCATCCAAGCTACTTTTAGGTATTGTTAAACCTTTCTTCTCCATCGAAGAATATATTCGAGCCAGCAGTCTAACCCTTAAGATTGCAAT
The DNA here is from genome assembly GCA_964543585.1 of uncultured Anaerolinea sp. Lineage (GTDB taxonomy): Bacteria > Chloroflexota > Anaerolineae > Anaerolineales > Villigracilaceae > Defluviilinea. Next base: position 490 of record CAZIYY010000108.1, read on the forward strand.
TTTTATCGAGTAGGTTAATTCTAATGCTTTATCAAATTCGCCTAAAGAAATCAAAGCCTTCACTTCGCTTTCGCCAATAAATTCATTTGATAAAGACCTCAATTGCGAACTAAGTAAAGCATATCCAATTACAGCTGGTTTTTGAGAGTGTTGATATGCTAATTCTTTTGCATACCCCAAGACGTGTCTAGTTGCGCCTAAATCACCATATTCGTTAATTGAATTGGTGATATAAGGAGGTTTTAATAAGTTTTCTATTCCAGAATAATTATTCGATAAAAGATAATACTCGGGAAGTAAAAACCTAGCATCTCTTTCGGATTTTCGGTTTTCATAATAAGTTATCAGATGCTTGATTGAATCGTTTTTAAAATTTTGAAGCTTGTCTTGAACAATTTTCTTGAGTAAGTCTGGGTAAAACATCCATTCATTGTCTTTAGTTTGACGCATTAAGCCTGATGCAAGAAAAAACCTATCTATTTCATCTTCTTTCTTTTCCGTCATTTCAGAAATAGCGATTAAGGTTGTTGGAGTAACTGAGTAAGCAACTAAAGCTAGAGTTAGTTTTTCGACATCTGTTGCTTTTTTCGCAAAAGCATTCCATTGAATTTTCAACAAATCTTCAATGGCAGATGGTTTTTCAATTGCCTGTGCTATATCTTGAATTTTATCCACATGAAGTTTACGTAAAGCTGACAAATACCCAGGGATACCACCTGAGGTAGATTGAACTTTTGCTAGTAATTCTTCGGAAAGCGTAATTTCAACATTTGCTAAATAATTTTTGGTTTCAAGGCTAGAAAAGGTTCTTGGCTCTTCTGACAGATAGTTGAAATCTAATAAATTATTTGCCGTATTCGCGATACTTCCTAGAAAATATAGATGTCTTGAATTTGTTTGAAGAGGAAGTAGGTCAGATATTCTATCTCCTGGTTTTCCTTCAAATGCCCATTCCAAACCATCAATTACAAAATAATAAATTGAATTAGTTTTTTTTGCAATTTCAATGACTTTTTGAACGAGTGATACAAAAATATCTTTCAATCTCTCACTGTCAAGGTTTGGATTGTCAATGCTCAATGCATTTTCCGATTTACCCCCACTTACTGCTCCCATTTGTTGGCAAAGGCTTGATAAAAAAGATGTTTGGCGACGATACCAATAATTGTCTGTTATGAAATAGCTGAAAGATGTTTGCGAATTAGCTTTTACAAACTCCGCAAGATGAACTGTTTTCCCGCTTCCTGAAGAGCCTTTTAATATGATGGTTTGATTTTGAGAACTAAATTTCCTTTGCAATTCTCCTATTTTCGAATCCAGCGGGATCAAAGGGTCAAAAGATAGATCAGGGTATGTTGAGCTTTTATCAATTAGATTGATTGTTCTGCTGTTAGTTGGCATGACTGCCTCCTAGATTCGGCACTGTTGATTGAGGTTGCCTGATGTTTACGCTGGTATTAGTGCATAATCGCTTGAGTTATTATAACCTTTCCAATATAGGAATAACATTTACTTTGCATTACGAACAGTCTGGCAATACCAAATGGATGAGGAAATGGAGGAATAAAAGCAAAAATAAAACTCTGTGCCCCCGTGCGAAGAGTCAATCTTCCAACAAATCCCCAAGCCATTCCATCAACCCGCCTGACTTGTCCGACTTATCGGGCAAATCACTCGCGACGATTCCATTCATCCCATTGATCAATACCAGATGCCCGCGCCCGCCAAATGGAAGTTCGGTCATCCACACGGGAAGCAGGTTGAGGCGGAACGATTCGATAGACATGTTTGCCGATGACGTGGAAATGATTTGCGTTGGTGTGAGTAAGTTCGGCATTTCATGCTTGTAGCGCGACAAACTTTGCGCGCGCGCGTCCAATGACGCCTCCGCCATTGGAATATCATAGACCTCTGCGGGCCAGTTGGCGAGATAGCGCGGGTCGTAAGGCTTGACGGCTTTCAACTCAAAGGTGGGGATCAACCTCAGAAAAACAGCAGAGAGTTTACGCGACGCGGGAATCGGCAGGTCATTGATTTGAACGGGATAAGAATCTGAGACGCGTCTCACATTTGTCGCGCGGGTGCGTTGCCCGAAGATATCATTTTCATTCTCGTACACTTCGCCCGTGTAATTGATCTCGCCGCCCACGTCAAAACTCCACAACGGGAGATAGACACCGCGCGGCAGGTCAACCTGCTTTTCGGGTTTGATCTTGCTGCCTTTCACCCATGCGATCAAATATTGTATTGCGCGCTTCTGGTCGAACGCGTGCGGAATGATCCCATCGGGCGCGAGCAGTTGCTCCTCCGATTCCCAGTTGACGACATACGGCGAACTGCAATATACACACGCGGCTGAAATTTGATTCGGCGGCAAAATAAATTCGCATCCGCAGCCTTCACAATGAAAGACCTGCTGGTTGAGCGGCTTGCCGTGTCCGCGCGCGGTTGCCATGGCGATGATGAAATCTTTCTCATTCGCACCTCCCGGTTGCGCGGTGAACTTCTGGTTGCGTGAACAATACTCGCAGACCAATGATTGACCATCGGGCGCGAAACCCATCCGCCCGCCACACTTGGGACACATGAATCGTTGCGCGTCCGCTGCATGTAAGCCTTTGGGCGCGGGAGGCAGGTTATCAGGATCGATGATCTCATCCGCTTTGAGTTTCCCATCCATAATTGCAAGTGCGCGCCTGGCGCGCGCATGTTGAAGATCATGCGCGAGGCAATTTTCCAATGCCTTGCGTTTTTCATCGGCACTGTCAATCACCTGGCTCATCCAAAACCACGCTTCTGCCAGCACATCATGATCGTTGCTCGAATACGCGGCGCGGTCAAGATAACGACGCGCGGCTTCCTTGTGTCCCGCCTTCGCTTCGATGATTCCAGTTCGTAAGAGTTCCCTGCCGTAATCGCTGAACATAAAATTCAATGTAATTTGTAATTGGTAATTACCAATTACTGATTACGCCTCACCAACGCATCCGTCATCTTTGCCACGCGCTCCATTGCTTTTACGTCATGCACGCGGATAATGTCCGCGCCGCGCGCGATTCCGATTGCCACCGTCGCGGCGGTGCCTTCCACGCGTTGGTCTGCGGGCAGGTCAAGTGTAAACCCGATAAATGATTTTCTGGATGATCCCAACAGCACGGGATACCCCAAGGCGCGGACTTCATCGAGCCTGTTGATCAACTCAAGATTGTGTTCCCGCTTCTTTCCAAAGCCGATGCCTGGATCCAGAATAATACGCGTTTCCTCAACCCCAGCCTTTTTTGCGATGTCCACGCTGACGAGTAATTCGCGTTTCACATCCTCAATTAGATTTTCATATTCAGAACCAATGTAAGCATTGCCAAGTTTTTCGCGCACTTCCACGCTGGCGGGATTGCTTCGGTTGTGCATCAAAATCACAGGGGCGTTAAATTTTTTCGCAACAGAAGCAAGCCCGGGGTCCGCGCGCAGCGCCCATACATCGTTCAAAATATGCGCGCCCGCTTTGAATGTCTCTTCCGCAACTTTGGCTTTGTACGTGTCAATTGAAATAATCGCATCAGGGAATTCTTTTGCAATCGCTGTGATAACTGGAATGACGCGTTCCAACTCTTCATCCGCATTGACAGGCTGTGAACCGGGTCGGGTCGATTCGCCGCCGATGTCCAAAATGTCCGCGCCGTTCGCAAGAAAATCTTTTGCTTGTTGAACAGCCGCTTCGACTCCGCTCCGCGCGAGCAATCCATCCCCGCTAAAACTATCAGGCGTGACGTTGAGGATGCCCATCATGTAGGTGCGGGAGCCCCAGTTGAAAATATGATTTCCAACCTGCAGGGAGTCGGATTTCATCTTCACTTGTTTACATGTGTACTTGCTTGCAACCCGCGCTTCGTCTACGGGACAAAAGAATATTGCCCCTCCGCTCAACGCGAAGCAGATTACGGTATCTGATCCAGCGGACGCGCGAGCCAGGCTTCGGCTTCGTTGATGTCGCTAAATATCTTCATGGCAGCGGCAGTGCCGGGCAGCGCCAGCGCGGCGACACTGCGGACCGACTGCGCGACTTTATCATCCGCCACGACAACCGCCACGCGGATGTTGCGCGCGGACGGGTCGCTGTTCGCCTCCACCGCCGCGCGGATCGCCTTCTCAGGAATCTCTGTCACCGCGCGCAGATCATACAAGTTGCGCGTGCGGCGGTCAGAGCCGAGTAAATGATCCATCGCGAAGCCGCGCCAATCGTTGAGCGTGGCATCAGAGAGGTCTGTGAACGTCAAGGTCATGCCGCCGTCGCCGCGGCGCACAACGGATAGACCGACTCCGGGTTTGGGAGTCCAGTTGAGGGGTTTGGGTTCGATCATGGTTCGCCTCCGATGAGTATGCAGGGATTATACCCCCTGCATTACGCGCTTTATTTTTCATGGATAATAATGCCACTCGTATCGCACGCTGCCAGCAGTTCGCGAACTGTCTTCTTGAGAGTCGGGTGCATAAGATCTGGCGCAATATCATTCAAGGGCATCAGCACAAACCCGCGCTCGTGCGCCTGCGGATGAGGAATAATGAGCGAAGATATGTCCATAACCAGTTCGTCATAAAACAGAATGTCAATATCAATCAGGCGCGGACCGTTTTGAAAACCGGGCGCGCGTCCCAGCGCGGTTTCGAGCCGCTTAAGATGCTTGAGCAATGGCTCAGGCTCAACGTATGTTGTCACCTTCAACGCCTGGTTGAGAAACATCGGCTGGTCGGTGTATCCCCATGGCGGGGTTTCGTACACGCGCGACTTTGCCCTCACGTCCATTTGCGGGGACAGCGCGGCAATTGCCTGTTTCAAGTTTGCCAGGCGGTCGTCGAGATTCGATCCGAGCGCGAGATATACAATATGATTTTCCAAGTGCTTTACTCCGTCATCAACTTCATGATTTCATCGTCCAGTTTCATGGACTGGCCGTGTTTACATGCCGATTCATACGCGGCTTTGCCAAGTTTCTTTTTTCCCTGCGCCTGAACCTCCTGCAATGTTTTCATATCCGGCTCCAACAGTTTGACTCCATCCGCAGTGATGCGTGATTCAATAAGCGCGCAAAGCGAAACGGCTTTCTTTGCATCCTTTTCGGCGAGGGCGTATTTGGCGGCAGCAACCACACAGGCAAGTTGACCTGGTATGTCCTCCAAACCGCGATTGCCTTTCAGGCTCTCCTGAATCAGAATACGCGCGCGCGCCAGATTGCCCGCATGGATCGCCGCATAACCCATCATGCGCAGAGGAAAGGGCTGCTGATATTCATCGCCTATTGTTTGATAGATGGCAAATGCCTGCTGCGAATAATCCTCCGACCTGGCATAATCATCTTGAAGGTTATAAAAAATGGCAAGGTTGGAAAGCGCAATGCCTTGCGCGCGGCGATCCCCTATCTTAAGGCTTACATTGAAACAACGCTCCATGTAGACAATCGCTTCGCCATATTTTTTGCTAAAGCGATGGATGGCGCCCAGATTATGCAAGGCATGGCTGATACCCCAGGTATCATCCACGCGGCTGGCAATGGCAAGCGCCTCCTCCAGCGTGGAAAGCGCGCCCTGTGGATCTCCTTCTGAATAAAGGATCCATCCCAGGCTGGTAAGCGCGAGATTAAGCAGTTGAGGATAATCATCAGCCCAACACAGGGAAATGCACTCTTCAAGGGCAGCGCGGGCTTCCGCCATCTGTCCCAGCCCCAGGAATACTTCACTCATGTAAAAAAGCGCCCCAGCCAGATAATGTTTGTTCTCTAATGCCCGCGCTAGATCCATGCTCTGCTGGCACAGCTTATAGCCGGTGGTGTAATCGAACATATATCCCGCGATGCCCCCGGCGCGGTATAGGATTTTTGCCCTGATCAGGTCGTGCGAAGGGTCAGCTGCGCGCTGTAAATATGCGTTCAGCCATTCAAAGCCTTCGCGGAAGTAACTGCGCCTGATCCAAAAGCGGCTAACCGCGGCAGCCAGTCGAAGACCATCACTCAGGGAGGCATTCTCGAGCAGGCCCCAATCGAGCGCCGCACGGATGTTGGCATGTTCCTGCTCGACACTGGCAGTCCACCGGCCCTGATCGGTGCCATAAATGTGCACTTCGGCTTCCTCTGCAAACCCGGCATAATAAGCCAGATGCCGGTTCCTGATTTCAATGTGTTCATCAGACTGCCCTAATTTCTCGCGCGCAAAGTCTCGGATGGTTTCGAGAAAATGGAGGCGGGTTTCATCCTCCATCTTCTCGATCACGACAAGCGATTTATCTGCCAGTTGGATGAGCAGATCGAGGACCTCCCCGCGCCCTAATAACGGATTCCCCTTCGCCTCCGCGTCGCTACAAACTGCCTCCGCAGATTTGGAGGTCCAGCCATCTGAAAAGACAGACAGCCGGCGCATCAATATCCGCTCAGGATCAGGGAGCAGGTTGTAACTCCAGTCGATGGCGTTACGCAATGTTTGGTGCGATGCCTGCGCATCGCGAGTGCCGCGCGCAAGCCAGTCCAGGCGCCGGTCGAATTGAGACAGCATGGCTTGAGGGGAGAGCATTTTGATCCGCGCTGCGGCCAGTTCAATCGCCAGCGGCAGACCGTCCAGCCTGCGGCAGATTTCAAGCGCCGCGTCGATGTTTTCGGGTGTTAGTTGAAAATCGGGTTGCACCGCTTGCGCTCGCTGGGCAAATAACTGAATGGCAGCGAAGGTCAGAGGATTTTCAGGCTGCCGATCCTGCGCATCCGATGGCAAAGGCAGAGGGCTGACGGTAAATTCGTTTTCCCCGGACACGCGCAATGCCTCGCGGCTAGTGATCAATGCCTTGACCTGCGGAACTTTACTCAGAAGTTGAAGGACTTGCGGCGCCGCATCGATCACCTGCTCGAAGTTGTCTATCACCAACAGCAGGTTTTTCTGCCTGAGGGCGTTGACCAGGTGAGTCATAAGCGGCATCCCGGATATTTCATACATACTCATCGCCTCAGCCAGAGCGCGCAGTAAATCCTTTGGTTCAGTGACCTGTGTCAGATCCACGAACACTGCGCCATGCGTAAAGGAACCAGCCATCTGCGCGGCGGTGTGAACAACCAGACGCGTTTTTCCAACGCCGGGCGGTCCAATCACTGTCACTAGACGCACATCGCTGCGCGTGAGCATATTGTTGAGCGCGATCACTTCATTATCACGCCCAAGCAACGGAGTGAGGATGGTTGGGATGTTACCGGCGGAAAGGTCGAAGATGGGCAGTGCAGTTGGAGGGGAAAGCGCGGTACGCAAAGCAGTCGCCGAAGGGGGCGCTTTCGCTTCGAATGTTTCAGCCAGTTTGAGCAGGCGGGCTGTCCATTCCGGCTCGTCATCCAGATAGAGCGCAGGCACAAAACGCGACATCAGCGAAGCAGAATCGGGGATGCGCTCGCTTTTCTCGATGCGGCTCATATAGCTATAGTGATAGCCCACCTGTAAAGCCAGTTGACGCTGGGAGAGCTCGGCGCGCTCGCGCAAATAACGCAGCAACTCACCGAACGTTGTAAAACTTTGCGGGGTGATGGCTGACACTTGCACCGGACGCGCAGACATACGAGGATTTTACCCCTATTTACCACGCGGCATAGAATGAAACCATCATCATTTATGGTATCCTCCCACGCGTGTTTGGATAAACCATACTTGGCGAAACATACCCGGCGTTTGCCTGCAAGAGGACGCATCTCTTGAGTTAAGGAGAAACCAAAATGAATACGGAACAGTTCAAACTCGTGCAGGCTTCTTTAATCCAGGTGCGTCCGATTGCCGACCAGGTTGCCGAAAGCTTTTATCCGCGCCTGTTTGAGATTACCCCGCACCTGCGAAGGCTCTTTATGGGGGATATGAAAAGGCAGGGCACAATGCTGATGACCAGCCTGGAACTGGCTGTGAGCGGACTGGATAGCATGGACAACATCCTCTCGTCGGTACAGGCTCTCGGTGAGCGCCACGTAAGTTATGGTGTGAAAGCGGAGCATTATCCGCTTGCAATCGATGCTTTCTTGTGGGCTCTGGGACATCACCTGGGAGATAATTTTACCTCGGCGTTGAGGGACGCCTGGGCGAATGCGTTCGAGGCATTGGTCGAAGCAATGATCAACGCTGGTGGATACGATCCTGTCAGGTAGGAAGCCTCCGGTGGTCGGGTCTACAATCGCCGCGCCGCAGCCATAAAATGGGGGAGGTGGGGGAAAAAGAGTCAACACAAAGAGTCAACAAATCGCAACTTTGTCAACATCCCGTCTGCTACACTGCGGACAGTTCAGTAATTCGCGTGGATGAAAAATCCGCCGAAACAAAAAAGGAGAAAAAATGAACGAACGACAGATTGAACTTGTCCAGGATTCTTTTGAATTGGTGCGCCCAATCGCCGATCAGGCTTCCGAGACCTTCTATGCCCGCTTATTCGAGATCGCCCCGCATCTCAAGCCGATGTTCAAAGGCGACATGAGAAAACAGGGCGCAATGTTGATGAGCACACTGGGACTCGCCGTAGGCAGTCTTAACAATCTCGAGACCATCCTGCCAGCTGTGCGGTCACTCGGAAAACGCCACGCCGGTTACGGTGTGACCGCCGAACAATACCAGCCTGTCGCAGAAGCCTTTCTGTGGACTCTTGATTATTACCTGCGCGAGGACTTCACACCCGAGTTGAAGGAAGCCTGGGTGGCCGCCTACATGACTCTGGCTGGCGCCATGATCGCCGCCGCTGAAGAGGAAGCAGTCCCTGCGTAGCAGAATAGACCGCATTGAGAGTCAAAAAACATGTTATCCGAGGTGGCAGTCACTTTCGCGAAGCGAGTGACTGCCACCTATCAAACAAGGAGATCGCCATGGGCGCAGAGATCAAAGGCGCAATTGAATTCTATAAGAAAGCCTGTTCTGCAGAAGAACAGGGTGAAATGAACCTGGCTGAGGTGTATTACCTCAAGAGCGCTTATGCCTTTGAACAAGCGGGCGGCGCGCACATGGCAAATGCCGCGAATGCCTTTAACACCCTGGCATTCCTGCGCGAGTCACGCGGCAATCATGAAGGCGCGCTGTGCGCCGCGAAAAAATCCGCGCAGATCATGGAAAATTACAGGTTGCAATCCGCCAGCCATGATGCGGAGTTGATTCGCGCGACGGCATGGGAATTGATTAATGACCTGCTCGGTTGTGAAACAGGTACGAGGTGTTTAATTCCAAACGTAGGGTGATAGAAGTCTTAAGTCAATCAAAATCAAAGTATTAGCGATCTCCGTAACGATATAAAAGTTCTGCATAAGTTTGGAACTTATGCGGGAATTGGATGTTCGTCGTAATGCCCAACCACATCATCCTTGAGCCAGCCTTCGATGTCCTGGTTCAGGAAGGCATCCTCGGGCAGGTTGGTGGTTAATTCCCGCAGGGCAACACGAACAGACTCGTAATGCTTGAACAGATCGTCATCAGACCATGCTGAATATTTTTTCGTCAGCTCCAAATTGAACGCGTCGGTGTCTTGGCTTTCCCACGTGAACGACGGGCTATCCAAAATTCCCGAAATGATGCGCGCACCTTCCTCCCACCAGCCTATCACGTGAGCCAGCAGATCGTGAAAAGACTCATATCCCTGCCTGGATAAAAAATCCTTTTGTTTTTCGGCATCGAGGCGGTTGAAGTCTGCGATGTATGCCGCCCAATCATTCTCCAGCATATCCACAGTCAAAAAGCGACTCAATGCGACAAGATGTTCGCGCGCGTGATCCAGGATGACGCCGCGAATCCACGCTTTGACACGTCGATTCTCGAAAGCCGCCTCATTCATAGATTTGAAACTGGCCGCCATGTCCTGACGCGTTTTCTCAAAACGAGCCATGAACTCTGCCTCATCCCATGTCTTATATTTCGCAACCGCGTCGGCGTTGAACGTATCGAAATCATATTTCTTGCGCTCGTATTCACGTTCCTCGGCGATGGCAAGGATGACGCTCATACCCTCCTCCCACCACGCGAGGATATGCGCCAGCATGTCGCGAAAGGATTCATAGCCCATCTCCTTGACGCGTTTCTCCTGCTCCTCTTTTGGCAGACGATTGAATCGTTCGATGTATGTTCCCCATTCGACGTTTACATAATCTAGCGTGCGTTGTTTAGTGATGGGCATTGAGGGTCTCCGCGAAAGTTTAAGGGCTTGACAGGCGTGCTATACTAAACTCAATACTAACTCTGGAGTAGGATGGCTTGCCGTCCGATTACCCAGAAGCAATCTTCCGGACTCCAGAATTGATATAACAATATTTTACCCTCTTACTATCTGTGTTGAAATCCATACACGAACAAAAGAGTCCTATCCATGAATAAATTTATGCAGATCACGATTGATGAGGCAAGGAAGGCGCAACAGGTGGGAAATTATCCATATGGGGCGCTGTTGGCGCGCGGGGACAATATCATTGGCATCGGCAGAAATCACATGAACACACATAACGACCCGACAAGTCATGCCGAGATCGAAGCCATCCGCGCCGCGGGCTTGCAGGAATCCTATGCGGATACTGTCATGTATGCCAGCGCGTTTCCCTGCATCATGTGCGCGGGACCGATTGTCATGCTTGGAATCCCGGAACTCATCGTCGGCGCGAGTTGGGAAGGCTGCGAATCTTCGCGGGCATTTCTGGAATCAAATGGGGTGAAAATAAAAGTTTTGGAATTGGAGGAATGTAAAGAATTGCTTCGATAATTGTTGTCCTATTGCCGGACAGTTCGGGATTGAAATATCCCAGCGCCCACATGTGGGAGTATCTGCCTGGGTTCATTGAGAGTCGCTGTGATACCCCCTACATGTAGGGAAAAAATTCCACGCGCTGCGCGACGGTCACGACGAATCATGCGGGACCTCTGCTAAGGAGAACCTAACATCCTGCAATTGTGTTGTATTTTTAATAACCGATGAATATCATATTCTTCGCGGTGGACGAGGCGGGGCCGATCAAACCAACGCATATTCAGTACTTCACGAAAGAGCAAAATTGGCGCGCCAAATATGCGCTGGAGAGCGCACTGCGCAGTACGCGCGATTTTCGTGATCTACCGATGTTGAACGAGGTTCAAAATGAATGTACTATCCAGTCGCGCCACGTGACAGCCAACAGCGCGCGGGTGGCGGAACTGGAACGCGAACTCAGCCAGGCGCGGCATGAGACGCAGGTCGTTCACGAAGCAATGCAGTCCTCGCAGGAAGAGCGCAACTCTACTTCCAAGAATCTAGGAGCAGAGTTGCGCGCCACCAAAGCGCGCTTGCGAGAGTTGGTGGCTGAGAAGGGGTGAAAGGATCGAACGATGAATATCAAAAAGAAGCGCGCACAACCAGCAGACCCCGCCGACCCTTCGATACGGCTTCGCCAGTCAGGGCAGAGACTGCGTCGCCAGGCCGAAGCAAAGCTGGGCAAACATAGGAAAAAAACCGCGCCCGCCCCCGCGTTGGAGGCAGACTCACTGCGTCTCGTACACGAACTGCAAGTGCATCAGATCGAATTGGAGATGCAGAACGAGGAATTGGGGCAGGCGCGGGCGGAGCTGGAAACGCTTCTTCGTCAATATACCGACCTGTATGACTTTGCCCCGGTGGGCTACCTTACGTTGGCGCGCGACGGCACGATCCGTTCCGCCAATCTGGCTGGCGCGAACCTGCTGGGTATGGAACACAGCACATTGATAAAACGGCGCTTCGGACTGTTTGTTTCCGTTGAGTCGCGTCCAGCCTTCAACGCCTTCCTTGAAAATCTATTATCAGCGGATGGGAAAAAAACATGCGAGTTGGCGCTCCTGAAAAATGAGGACGCGCTGTTTTGGGTGCGTCTCGAAGCTACCGGCTTCGAGAGCGGGCAGGAGTGCCGCGCGGCGCTGGTAGATATCACCGAGCGCAGGCGCGCGGAGGAGGCGCTTCGAGTGAGCGAACAAAAATTCCGCCTGCTTGCAGAAAATGCTCCTGATCTTATTTATCGTTATCGTCTCGCGCCAACTCGTGGTTTTGAATATGTCAGTCCAGCCGCCACCCGAATCACCGGCTACACACCTGAAGACCACTATGCTGATCCTGATCTGGGATTCAAATTAGTCCATCCCGATGACCAGTATCTGCTCGAAAATGCTGCGCAGGGCGAAATCCGTCCGGATGAACCTATCAACCTGCGTTGGGTTCGGAGGGACGGTACGATGATATGGACCGAACAGCGCAACATTCCGATTTTCGACGATGCAGGAAACCTAATAGCGCTCGAGGGCATCGCACGCGATATCACTGCACGCAAACAGGCGGAAGAGTTACTGCGCGAGAGCGAGGAACGCTATCGTGACCTGGTCGAAGTTTCCCCCAGCGCCATCCTGGTGCAAAGCGATGGACGGCTTGTATTCGTCAACCCCGCCGCCATCAAACTTCTGGGTGCGGCTCACTCCGGGCAGCTCATCGGCAAATCCTTGTGGGAGATCATCCATCCGGACCACCATCAGATCGTGCGGAATAATATCCAGAAATTGGCAGAGGGTCAACGCATCCCGCCGCAGGAACGTAAATTCATCCGTCTGGATGGTTCTGCTGTGGATGTTGAAGTCTTTGCCACACAGCTGGTCTATCAAAACCTGCCCGCTGTGCAAGTCATTGCCCAGGACATCACCGAGCGCAAGCATGTGGAAGAATCGCTGCGAGCGGCGCACAGCCAGTTGCAGGCTCAGTTGGCTGAGATCGAGGAACTGCAAATCGAATTGCGCGAGCAGGCAATTCGCGATCCACTGACCGGGTTATACAATCGGCGTTACCTGTTCGAGGCTCTTGCCCTGGAAGTGCCTCGCGCCATACGAGCAGGCTATCCCATCAGTATCATCATGCTGGATATTGACCGCTTCAAAATCATCAATGATTCCTTTGGTCACGATGCGGGCGATAAAACGCTCCAGGTACTGGCGGCTCAACTCAAAGCCCTGGCGCGCGCAGAGGATGTTGTTTGTCGTTACGGTGGGGATGAGCATCTGATCGTCATGCACAATACGACTGCCGATAAAGCCGTGGAGCGCGCCGAGCAATTAAGAAAGGCAATCGCCAGGACGCGCGTAACCCATGCGGGCAAATCCTTCAAGTTCACCGGTTCCTTTGGTGTGGCGGTTTTTCCGGTCCATGCAGCCGCGATTGATGAAGTCATTTCCATCGCGGATCATGCTCTCTATGAATCCAAAAGGATGGGGGGAGATCGCGTCATGCTTCTGTGAGCAGGGATGGTTTGTTGATCAATGGGTAAGAACAACCCTTCAATTCCGACCGTGTAATAAATATGCCATGACCCCGCACAATCAAGTGTCATCGAATGTACTTGACGGGTCGTCCCTACGATTCACCGCATCGATAAACTCCGCCAACAGGCAATAGGCTGTTTCTTCAGTTCCACCCTTGAAAATGAAGTCACGGCTAAATCCCTAATCCACAAACACGGGCCATTTGCCGGGGCTTTCGGGCAGGAAGTTTTCCCCGTACCAGCCCGGGTTATCCCAATAGGACGGGCGCCAGATGTTATTCCCAAACGGCGGACATTCCGCCAGGATAAAGTCGAGAGGCAGCGTATCCGCAATCGGACATAACATCTCTGCCTCAACATTATCCGGCGGGTTGACGAAATTTCCTCTCAACGCGTTTGGAAGACCGGGCGTGGGATAGCAGTTGGTGTTCCAATCGTCCAATCCGCCGTTATCCGGCAGGCGGCAATAGGACTGGTCGGGATATCGCACGACGGAATAGTTGTAAGCGTCCTTCACCTGTCCGTTTGACTGATAGAAGCGCACGCCATCGCCTCCGTAGAAGACGACGCGTTCGCCGGGCTTGAGCGTGATGGCCGGCAGGCGATACGGATCGGAGCCGATGTTGACTTCATCATCCAGGCTATACCCGCTGAGATTAACACTGATCGTGCCATGGTTGATGATCTCCACGTATTCGTCTTCGACATTCACGAAGCCGTCGTTATTCCAGTCGTGACCGGGACGCGGCACGAACTCATTGATCGCGACCAGCGGCTGGGGCGCAAGCACGGGGGGACGCGTCTGTGTGGGTTTAGGCAGAGGTGTGCGCGTGCGCGTGGGCGTGCGGGTAATCGTGGGAGTACGGGATGGCGTGGGAGTTAGAGTTGGATTGCCGCAAACCGCCAATGGGCTGGATAAATTCTGGGCATCACTCGGCGTGCGGAGGATAAAGTCCGCGGCGTTATTATTTGAATCAACGCAACTTCCCAACGGGGTGGATTTGCGGTCATAACTACGATTCGCAATTGTTGTTAAGGGGGGGAGAAAAGTTCCTTCAAGATAAGCGGTAGCGTTACACATACCCACCTGGTCAATTACAACAGCGCTGTTGTCGAGAACAGCAATCCCTCCGTTATCAGCAATGGACCAATTTCCTGCATCTCGATAATCGGGTGGCGTTGTGCCAGCATAAGATAATCCCACAGATAAATAGTGCTGTCCTGAATTTAACAAGACACCGGCAGGTATAGTTTCTAATATGGTAGTCACTCCTCCGCAACCACTTGATTTTTGGATTGTCCATGCGCTGATATCAATCGTTACGCCAGTCGGGTTATATAATTCAACGAACTCATCGTCCGCTACTGTTCCTCTCGTTCGAAATTCACTGATTACTATGCCCGTCGCTGCAGGAGGAGAGGTATTTGTTATGGTGGGTGTAGCAGTTGGGGTTGATGTGTTGGTTGGGGAATTTGTTGCTGTTGCTGTAGCGGTATTTGTTACAGTAGGTGTATTGGAAGGAGTACTGGTTGGCGTTGATGTTGGAAGAATAACCCCGCAAAGACTTAGAGGGGAAGATGAATTTTGAGGCGCACTCGGAGATATATTTGTGAAATCGCTAAAATTATCACCTGTATCTGGACAACTATCGGATATGCCGCCTGGTTTACGTTCATAACTTTGATCCGTGGTGCCAGCTAACGGATTCAAAAAAGTGCCTTCACGATAAGTGGTGGTAGCACACATACCTGCTTGGTCAATTATGTTTGGAGGAACATTGTTATCAAGAACAGCAACTCCTCCATTATCAGCTATTAACCAATTTCCCGCATTTCGATAATCGGGTGTAGTAACACCAGAATACAATGATGCTGCAGATAAATAATGCTGTCCTGAACTTAACAAAACACCGGGAGGTATAGTTTCTAATATAGTAGTTGTTCCTCCACAACCACTTGATTTTTCGATTGTCCATCCGCCGATAGGAATTGCTGAACCAGTCGGATTATATAATTCAATAAACTCATCATTTCCTCCTCCAGAACCTCTAGTTCTAAACTCACTAATCACTATGGTTGTTGCCGCCTGCAACTGTGGCGCGGCATGCACCGGCGCGAGCATAGGCAGAGCCAGACCTCCGCACAAAGCAGCGACCAGGATAAGAAAAAGCAGACTGCGCCAAAAACGTTTCGGGTTTTTCATGGACAATATATCACCGTCGAGACGGTGTAATAATACACCGTCCCAGGCACATTATAAACCACCCAATGGTAAGTAACATTACAATAGATCTCTTGCATAAGTCTGTAACGCAAAGGCTCAATCAAATTCTTTGCCACGGATTTCACGAATTCGCACGGATTTTTTTGAACAAATCAGCGAAAATCCGTGAAATCTGTGGCTAAAAATACTTTCGCAAGAGGTCTAATCATCTAGCGCGGCGTAACGACAAGTTTGATGGCGGTTCTCACCTTGTCGTCAATCGTCACATCCACGAACTCGGGCACGCACACCACCTCGATGCCGTCGTTCTTGAGGTAGCCGGTTGCCAGCGCCAGCGCCTTCACAGCCTGATTGACCGCGCCCGCGCCGATCGCCTGCACTTCCGCCCGTTTATGTTCGCGCACCACCCCTGCAATCGCGCCGGCAACGGCAGAGGTGCGGGAGTTTGCTGAAACCTTGATCATGTCCATGCTGAACCTCCCAACAATGAAAGAGGGGACCGATATAAAAGATTGTACAGGATTTACGCTTTATATTCAAGCATATTATTAAACTTAAGATAAGAATCGTAATAGCAGTAGGGACTGTGGAAAGTGTGGAGAAACGCGAAAGGAAGCGCACAAGCCGTACATGCGGATGACGCGCCCCGCCTCTCCCCGGATTTTGGGCTGATTCTGTTTCACGGGACCAGACGTCCCTGTGGAAAGAAACGCGAAAACTCCTCCACAGAATTATCCACAGGAGGAGTCACTTTCGAGTCCAATCCATATTTTGGAGAATCTGAGATTCAGTATCCATATATGGGGGCGTCGTTTCTGGCATATTTGAAAGGTTCTTGCCATTTCTCCACATGAGGAGGCGTTTATCCACAGATAAAAGGGAGTTATCCACAAAAACCTTGGCTGGACATCAGCCTGAAATACGTCGACTCCCCCAAATGTGGGCGGCGGTCAAGGTGTGCCTGTGGCAAACGCTGGCAGACCGCCTTTGAGCATAACTGAGTAAGCCGAGTTAATGATCCGCTTGAATAGGGCCGGGCGTTTTTGTTTTCTGCAAATAAACGTGCCGCGATACGCCTCGCGATGTCGCCCCCTTGCAAGATAAATCTCGCGAGTGCGGTGTTTTTACCCATCGTTTTGCCGTTCTCTTACATCAGGCAGGGGAATATCTTATAACAACAATTTTGTAAACTTAATCCTACCTTTAGGGCTTGAAAATTATTGGGAACCGGATATACTTATGTATAGTTCTGAGGGTGTCCTCAGGCAAACAAAACATTTTTCGAAAGGAATTACATCATGTTATTTGCACCCAAAGAAAAAGGCCAGGGCCTCGTCGAGTACGCGATCATTCTCGCGCTCGTCGCCATCGTCGTGATTGCTGTCATGCGTGTGCTTGGTCCCAAGATCGGCAACACCTTCAGCACCATCAACAGCTCCCTGCCGTAATCCCACTGGAGAGTAATAAGAAAACGTCCTGCCGCGAGGCAGGACGTTTTGTTTTAAACGTATCGCGACACGCTTCGCGATGTCGCCAGTGCGAGATAAATCTCGCGGTACGGTGTTTTCATCCCTCAGGGTGAACTTCGTTCATGCATACTTTTGGCGGAGATTTTTTAACCCATCGTTTTTACCGCTCTCTTACACTAGTACTCTACTAAATTGAATATTTGCATAGATTATACTAGGCGAATGACTAC
>CAZIYY010000109.1:0-10216 GCA_964543585.1 uncultured Anaerolinea sp.
TGATTGTTTCGTAGCGCATCTGCCTATTATGGCACACTTATGCAAGAGGTCTATTGACCTGTGCTGACCAGGTCGTGCTTAAAGATGTAATAGATTCTTCTTCAACCTGCATTTGGGGCAGGGGTTGTGATGATTGATCGCCCCATGAATTTCCTGGCACGGCTTCAGGAGGCTGTAAGGTTGCCTCCACCGTTGGTGTTGGGGTGGGCGTATTTTCTCCCTGTGCCGATGCTGAAGGTAATACCAGCGCAGATTCAAAAAGCATAGCGAATGCCATTGTCATTGCGAACCACTTGACCATACTACGTTGCGATTTCATAGAGATTGCTCCTAAAACGAGATATTTATTTGGTAGTGGATGAAAAGTAAGTGATGGTAAGATAGTTGGTATGATCCAGAAAATGGTTACCTACAGTTGTCGAGTGTGCGGAAGCACAAACATTGTCAAAAACGGCACGAACCGCCTGAAGCAACAGCAATATCACTGCAAAGACTGTGGTGCGCGTCGAGTGCTTGAGTCGAAGCGAGAGGCAAAAAAACGCAAAAACCAATCATTCTCAGTGCCTATCAAGAGCGAATAAGTTTACGAGGTCTGTCACGAGTTTTTGAGGTTCATCGCCAAAGCATCTCAAGATGGGTCGTAGAGCACGTGAAAAGCCTGCCAAAACTCAGAGATACTTTATTGCCAGCCGAACCCGAGGATGTCTTGGAATATGACGAAGCCTGGAGTTTTGTGCTCAAAAAGATCAATAAACGCTGGCTTTGGACTGTCATGTGCCGTAGAACCCGACAAATCATTGCCTTTGTGATTGCTGATCGCAGTGAAAACACCTGTCGTCGCTTATGGAACAAGGTCCCAATTGAGTATCGCAATTGCATTTCCTACAGCGATTTCTGGGATGCTTATCAAAAAGTTCTTCCACAGAAAACACATCAGGCGGTTGCTAAAGATAGCGGGCAGGTATCTCACATGGAACGTTGGTATTGTACTTTGCGCCAACATCAGGCTCGCTATGTTCGCAAGACACTTTCGTTTTCAAAGCGTGACGCCTTTCATCACATGCTTACCAAATGGTTCGTCGTTGACCACAATTTAGCCAGAAAACAATTCGCATCACTTACTTTGTGACCACTACCATTTATTTTTTATCCAGGTGGTTTGCGTTCTTTGGAATTTCCCTCTGGATAGCAGAAATTAGTCGTATAAATCTATGTTTAGTTACCTGCTACACCCTGACGCATTATGAATATCTTGGTTACTTACGTTATTGCAAGGAAACCATATTAAGGAAGGCGGAGATAAGAAAACAAATTGATCTTGAAGGTCATACGAACTTCAAGGCATTGCTTGTTGGATTTAAACGATAGACCCCAAAGGCATCCAACCTCTGGGGTCTAAACCATTTGCTAATTACCAATCCTCAATCACCAACTTACACGGTTTCCAAATCCCTCTCAATCTCTTAATTCAGGCATTTCAAGGTGTTTCCGGAGGCAATAAATATTCCTCCGGTATTTTGAGTTTCAGCACGGGTTGAGGTACTCTTCTAAAGCATCCTGTGTCATCTGCAAACGGAAAGCCTATTCGAAACAAACAACGACTAGTGGCATAGATCACTCCGAGGCCATCATAGGTCCAGCCTCTTACTAAAGAAGGGTGGGCTTTGACAATCAATTGGTTAGTTTCAACTAAATAAATCCCATCCGCGCGCGCCGCAAATTTCCCGTTTGGGGAGATTGCTTCATCAGGAAAATCTGCGAGAACAGTTTGATAGTTAATGTTGTTTTCTCGCAAGAACTTCTCGACCCGATTAGAATCTCCACCGGGAACATCGGAACGATCAAATGTAAAGTTTTGCTCCAGGTTTGCCGAGAAATTAGGCATCAGAATAATTACTGTGTCATTATTTTGAGTAAAGAATATTTGTTCAATCTGGTGTAAAGCATTTACAAGCAATTCAAGATTCGGTTTTCCATTTACATAAGCATTTTCCCGCCAAAATCTAAAAGTTTTGATTGGATATTGTGTTCCAGTCGTTCGATCTATTATGTGACCTTCAATGCCACTTTCAACAAACCATAGATCATCTGTTAGAAAACTTGAAAATGATTGGTCAGTTACCTTGATTCTTTCCATGGTTTGTAAATCCAACAGATAAGCAGTAGCAATCCCAGAATCTTCCTCACGCAGGTATAGAAAGCGTCCACTGGGCGAGAGCTTGACACCGGCATTAACATTATGACAGGCAGAAATAATCACATCTACTTGTCTCGGGTAACGCGCCTCCTCACTAGCAGGCGGGCAACTACATTGAAAGAGATATTGCAATAGTAAACTGCTCCTTCCCCACAAGCCCCAGCAGTAACCGTAATACAGCAATAACGGCAGTCCCAACAGGAGGGCAAAACGGCTTATCCAAAAGCGGTATCCCCGCCGTTTGGAAGGATGGGTGGTTTCTGCTTGCATGTTTTTCATTGTATTTATCCTATCTCTCCACATTAAAAGTATACAACGCGCTTACTCTATCCAATCATGGTCATCAACATGAGCGTTGACTGTCAGCCGTTACAGGACGGGAACAATTTCGTAATGGTTACTTTGCAGAGTTGTAATTCTGTCGCTATCGGGAAATCAAGTAACTTCACTTACACTTTGATCTCCACCCTCGTCCCCACATAGCCATACGCCAATTCCTTATCGGGCGCCACTGTCGGTATCGTCCAGCGATAGAGCCATTTGGCGGCTTGCGGAGTCAGGTTGATGCACCCGTGACTGCGCGATGACTCGGCAAGCGGGCGGTCAAGGCGCAGTTCACTCAGTGCAAAAGCAAGCGAGCCCGCTCTGGCTAGTTTGAGAAAATCACGACGGGATATTTGGGGATTGAGCATGAGATAAGTTTAACCGCGAACGGAAAGAATCTTATCCTTTATTCAGCAATTCTCATATTGAGAATTGCTTGCCGCCTATTGACCCACAAGTAAAAAATAAGTATAGTGGGCGTATCCAATCTCATTTATCCACGCGGGATAATGCTACTCTACCAGATCACTTTCGCGATTAACTTTTTGGCTCTCATTGCCTCCCTCTGGCTGGGGATGTACCTGGTCACACGCAACCCGCGCGCGCCCACAGCCTGGCTCACCGCGCTGACCCTTTGGTCCCTGGGTGGGCTCTTCATCAATATTCTCCTGGCGCTAAACCCGCCTCCCGTCCCCGCCTTCCGCTTTTCCGGGTTGAGGTTTCTCTTTCCATTCTGGCCGTCAACGGGATTCACACAGGGAGCCAGCGCCTGGCTGCAGGGCTGGTCGGTGGTGCCTTCCATTGCCTTCTGGCATCATGCCACCCTGCTGATGAGGCCGGGCAAAATGAACGCCTGGCGCTGGTCACGCGTGATCTTTGCCTACCTGGTCGCCATCGCCGCAATCGAAGTACAGACTTTCACACAAATCCTCTTCTCTGTCGAGGGAGGCGATCCGCTTTATTTAAATAGCCTGCGCGCAGGTCCGCTCTATTCGGTATTTGGCATTGTACTGATCGGTCTCACGATTATGAGCATCATCAACCTTGCACGCTCCGCCTATATTGCGCCGACCGAAATCGTCCGCCGGCAACTGATGACGCTGGTCACAGCTACAGTTTTCACGGGACTCATTGGACCCGTGTCCCTCGTCTCGTCGGGGCTTGACCTCTTCCCCATGCCAATGGTGGTCATGTCTGCGGTATTGGTGGTCTTCGTCGGCATGGTTGGATATGGCGTGGCGCGCTACAGCGCGCTGGTTGAGAAGCGCACCATAGACCGCGACTTCTTCTACAACCTGATCGGCATCAGCGTGATAACAGGCGTATACACGCTTGCATCCTGGTTGATGGTCATCGCCTATGAGGCTCCAAAGGTCATTGTTATTTTCATTCCCCTTTTGGGTGTCTTTATGCACACCAGTTTGAACGCCGCTTCGATTTTCCTTGACTGGTTCTTTTATCGCGGGGAGACGCGCCGCCTGCGCTCCAACCTTCACGGCCTGAGGCGACTCGCCGGGGAAAGCGAGAACATGAAGGTTTTGCTCGCGCAAATCCTGGATGCCTTATGCGGTCCAATCAAAGCAACGTATGGATTGATCCTTACCAACGAAAATGGGATAGCCCGCCAGGTTGCAGATTACCGTTGGAAACGCCCGCGCCTTGAACTACCCTCGAGCCTGCTTGCCGCGGACGATTTTCTTCATCTCGACCCCAACCACTTCCCCACACCTCTTGAAGACGTCGCCCTGCTTGTGCCTCTCTATATCGAGTCCGAACAGATCGGGGCACTTTTGCTGGGGCGACCCACGAATGGCATCCAGTATGCGCACGCGGATGTGGAGCGTCTTCTTTACCCGTCCGATCAAATTGCCGAGGCCCTATTCCTAAACCGACAGAACGCCGAGCATATCGAAAAAATCGCCACGCTTGCGAATGACCCGCCTGCCATGCCCACGCGTGAGTTTAGCATCCCTGTAAACACGGTCGAGAACGCGTTGCGTAACCTCTTCGATTACGTCTACCTGGCAGACACCCCAATCGCTGAAATGGAACTTGTCCGCCAGCGCATGGCTGGGGAGAAGAAAACACACCTTGAGCGCGGGAAAACAGTGCAAGCCATCATGTTGGAAGCGCTCGAACAAATGCGACCAGTCGGCGATGTCCCGCGCGACCCGCCGCCGCGCGAGTGGTATCCCTATGTGATCCTGCACGACGCCTACGTCAACGAGAAACAGAATCGAGACGTTATGAGCAGGTTATACATCTCCGAAGGCACGTTCAACCGCACACGCCGCGCCGCGATCAGTTCACTTGCGCGGGCGCTGGTCGAGATGGAGCATCCGAGTTAGATTCTTTAATGCCCCTAAAGGTTTTCGCGAAGCGTACCTTTAGGGTCTTTTTTTAATTAACGGCGGTTTTTGGCAGTCCGCCCTCTGGTATTGGCAGTCGCGGAACCCGAGAATGGGGACAATAAAGGAGACTGCCATGTATACAATTCAACCTTCACCTCATAAAACATATTTTGTTGACCTGCCTTTGTCCCGCCTGCATGTCCTGGAGACGGGGAAAGGCGAGCCCCTCATCATGGTGCCTGCCACCATCTCGGAACTGCAGGACTGGCTGCCGCTGGCACAGTTCATGGCGCAGTGGTTCCACGTTTATTTCTTTGAATTGCCCGGGCACGGGCAGTCGGGACCTTTTCGCGAACAATTTTCCAGCAAGCAAGTTGCCGAGCTCGTAGCCCAACTTGCCAACAAGCTGGGCTTTGACCAATTCAACTTGATGGGTTTCTCTTTTGGCGGGATCCTTGCAATGCGGACTTTCAAACTTCTATCACACCGCATCAAACGCATGATCCTGATCGCCCCCTGCCTTGACCATCGCGCGCTTCCCTTCTCCAAAGTGCGATTGCAATTGCTTTACAGATCCAACCAACTTCTCAGCCATCCAAAAATCCAGGCGCGCTTTATTGATTTGATCCGCAACCCGCAGACGGTCTCCATGACGGTAAGGGCGCTTCAAAAAATCGGGCGGCTCGAAGATACCATTCCCCTCGAGACAAAATTACCGCGCACCACGGCAAACACCATCTCCGTTTTGAACGCCCAGATCAACGAAATCCTCACCATAGAGTTTGAAGTGGCACAGGACAAATACGAAACGCCCTGCTACTTTGCCATGTCCATCCACGATCCGCTCCTGCGCTTCGATACCACGCACGAAATATTACAAAACCACTTTGCGAACGTAAGCACGGTGCCGCTTACCTATCCGTATCATCAACCGCCTGCCCCATTCACTTATAAAGAATTGAACGACGATTTTTACGAAACCGTTGACGCATTCATGCAGCCAGGAAGCCAATAGGAAGTCCGCCATGTTTACCCGAAAATCTTTAATTATTATTTTGGTCTTGATTTCCATGGTTATGCTATGGCTATATCGAGAGCCGCTGGTCGCATCCATGCGCTGGTTCAGCGACCTGAACGCGGTCACCGAATCCATCCAGGGCTATGGCTGGTGGGGACCCGCCATTCTCTTTTTATTGTTCGTCCTTCAAACTTTCCTTGCCTTCATCCCCGGTCAGGTTTTGATGGTTGCCAGCGGATACATTTACGGCTTTACGAATGGAATCCTGATCACATGGATCAGCCTTGTGGCTGGTGGACAAATGGCATTCTGGCTTGCGCGCCGCTACGGGCGTCCCTTTGCGGAAAAATGGGTCGCTTCAGCAGTCCTGGATCGTTGGGATAAAAGCGCGGCGGGGCAGGGCGTTGGTTTTTACGTAGCCACGCTCGTCATGCCCTTCTTCCCAAACGACGCGATGTGCTACGTAGCCGGATTGGGAAGCATGTCCGCCCGCCGCTTCCTCACCGCAAATTTCATTGGACGCGGCATCGCCAGTTTTCTCACCGTGGTCATTGGCGCTTACAGCCAACAATATCCCGCGTTACCGTTGGTTGCAATCATAGGTTTTGTTGTGCTGGGTATCATAGGCTGGTCTGCCGCCAGACGTTATGCAAAATCTTGAGCAGAGGCTTCCAGTGTCGTATCCTTTATTGGCATAAAAATCGTGTTGTGCTTTTATATTC
Source organism: uncultured Anaerolinea sp. (assembly GCA_964543585.1). GTDB lineage: Bacteria > Chloroflexota > Anaerolineae > Anaerolineales > Villigracilaceae > Defluviilinea. The sequence continues at coordinate 6,613 of CAZIYY010000109.1, forward strand.
ACCGCTGGAAGTTCAAGCCTTGTGATAATTCATCCTTTATCCTTCACCCTTTTATCATTCCTCCCTCAACCACCTCTTCACCGCCTGATGTGGATGCTCATACTCTGCCATCGCGTCCAATAATTTATTTGGGTCAGCCTCACAGAACAACGCGTCGCGATGTTCCTTGAAGACAAAACCCTCCTCCACTGCGTGATCAATTGCGGCGAGCAAGGGCGCGTAATAATTTTTCACGTTCAACAGACCGACGGGTTTCTCGTGCGCGCCTGTTTGCGCCCAGGTGACTGTTTCAAATAGTTCGTCAAATGTGCCAAAGCCGCCTGGCATGGCGATATAACCGTCAGCCAGTTCGTGCATCCTTGCTTTGCGGGCATGCATGTTGGGTGGAACATCCATGCGAGTCAATCCGTCATGTGCTAAAGCGACGGTGTTCATGGAAGGAATGATGACCCCAACAACTTCTCCGCCTGCTGAGAGAGCGCCATCCGCACCCGCAGGCGGTGCGCCCATGAGGCCAGTCCTTCCGCCGCCGTAAATTAAACGGATTCCCTTTTCAGCGAGGATTCTGCCCATTGTCGACGCGGCAGATTTATAGTCCGCGTGAACCGAGTCCGACGATCCGCAAAAAATACAAATGGATTGCATTTTCACCATTCACAAAGTATTAGGACTATTGTATCAGCGTTGTAAATAAACTCTAATCTTTTTCCTACACCGAGTCGCCTTGCTTTTTGGTAGAATGAACATACTAACCAGGAGAGAAACCTATGGCAGGCATGGAGCGTTTCACACAGCGAGCAAGGCGCGTACTCAGCCTGGCTCATCAGGAAGCAGAACGCGCTCGTAATAACAACATTGGCACCGAGCATCTTCTGCTCGGCTTGATGGAGGAAGAGGGCGGTGTGGCTGGCAGGGTTCTGCGCGAACTCGGCATGAGTTCCGACCGTGTGCGCGAAGTAATCCGCCGCATCACGACCAGCTCAACAAGTTTTGATCCCAGCCGTGTCGAACTGGCGGCGGATACACAGCAAGTACTCGAACATGCAGTGGATGAGGCGCGGCGACTCGGCCATCACTACATCGGCACCGAACACATCCTGCTTGGGCTTGTGCGCGTGGATAGCGCCGCGATGGAAGTCCTGCGGAGACTCGGCGTCACTGCGGAACAGATTCGGAGGCAGACCCGCCGCGTATTGAACGAATCCGCTTCCTCCTCCCCGACGCCTGCCGGCGGGGCCCCCGGGCGGAATCCATCAACCAATCCAAAGACCCCATTAATAGATCAACTTGCTTCCGATTTAACAACCAAAGCGGAAGAGAAAAAACTCGACCCCGTCATTGGCCGCCAGATGGAGATCGAGCGCGTCATTCAAATCCTCGCGCGCCGCACAAAGAACAACCCCGCGTTGATCGGCGAGCCTGGCGTCGGCAAGACTGCCATCGTTGAAGGACTCGCGCAACGCATTGTGGACGGCGACGTGCCTGCGCCATTGATGAACAAACGCTTATTGCAACTGGACGTTGGTTCGCTGGTTGCAGGCACCATGTATCGCGGTCAGTTTGAGGAAAGACTCAAACGCGTGATTGACGAACTCAAACAATCGGGAGCAATTCTTTTTATTGATGAAGTCCACATGCTGGTCGGCGCGGGGGCGGCTGGTTCCTCCGTGGATGCCGCAAACATCCTCAAGCCCGCGTTATCGCGCGGCGAACTGCAAGTTATCGGCGCGACCACCATGGATGAATACCGCAAGTACATCGAATCGGATGCAGCGCTTGAGAGGCGCTTCCAACCGATCACGGTAGCGGAACCCTCCGAAGAGGAAACGATTGAAATTCTCAAAGGCATTCGCGCGGCATACGAAGAGCATCACCATCTCGTCATTTCAGATGAGGCGCTCGAAGCCGCCGCGCACTTATCCTCCCGTTACGTGACGGAACGCTTCCTCCCCGACAAAGCCATTGACCTGATTGACGAGTCTTCATCACGCGTGCGCATGTACAAGAGTCCCGCCGCGAAAGAGGCGAAAGACTTATTCGGTCAACTGAGGCTGGCGCGCCAGAACCGCGCCCTTGCCCAGGAGGAAGGCAACAGCGAAGACGTGAAGGAATGGGAAGATCGCGAAATTGAGTTTGGTGAACAAATTGAACGCTTGCGCACAGGTTGGGACCGCGCCACCAGCCCCGTCGTTTCCGCGGAGGATATTGCCGAAATCGTCTCCATGTGGACGGGCGTGCCGCTCATGCAACTGGCCGAGGAAGAGTCCGAACGTTTGCTCAAGATGGAAGATGAATTGAAGCAGAATATCATCGGTCAGGACGAAGCCATCGGGGCCATATCGCGCGCAGTCCGCCGCGCCCGCGCGGGGTTGAAAGACCCGAAGCGCCCGATTGGTTCGTTTATTTTCCTGGGTCCCACAGGCGTCGGCAAAACCGAACTCACCAAAACACTCGCCAAGTTCATGTTTGGCAGTGAGGATGCAGCAGTGCAACTCGACATGTCCGAATTTATGGAACGCCACACGGCTTCGCGGCTGGTCGGCGCGCCTCCAGGATATATCGGGTATGAAGAGGCGGGTCAACTCACCGAAGCACTGCGACGCCGCCCGTATTCCATCGTTGTTTTCGATGAAGTGGAGAAGGCGCATCCCGAAGTCCACAATATGCTTTTGCAGATCATGGAAGAGGGACATCTCTCGGACGCGAAGGGGCGCAAGGTGGATTTCCGCAACGCAATCATCGTGATGACTTCAAACATCGGCGCGGATGTGATCAAGAAGCAGTCCTCGCTCGGCTTTGCGCTCAAACGCGATGAAATCACCGAGGAGCGGCTTTCCTACGAAGAGATGCGCAAGAAGTTGGGCGAGTCGCTCAAACGCGCGTTCAGGCCTGAGTTCATTAACCGCCTCGATTCAGTGGTCATCTTCCGTTCGCTCAACAAGGAAGATATTCTGAAGATCGTTTCGCTCGAACTGGACAAGGTGGCTGAACGCCTAAAAGAACACAACCTGATATTGACAGCCACTCCCGAAGCGCTCGCCGCCCTCGCGGATCTGGGCTACGACGCGGAGTTTGGCGCGCGCCCGCTGCGACGTGTGATCCAGCAAAAAGTGGAAAACCCACTGTCGGATCGTTTGTTGGGCGGCGAATTCCAACACGGCGATTCCGTGCTGGTGAATTTGAATGCAGAAGGAGAGATTGAACTGGAAAAGACGCAGGAGCAAGTGATGCTTGAACCCAGTGTATAGTTGGCTCCCCTAAAGCAACAGACGCAGACTTGATATGTTGACCCCGAAAATTGATTTCGGGGTCATTTTCTTTCAATTGCTCAAATTTATCGCAACGTCTCAAGCGCTTCGAAGAAATTGGGAAATGTCTTGGACACACAGGCTGGATTCTCAATTGTGACTCCATCCACACGCAACCCGATTAAGGAAAATGCCATTGCCATGCGATGGTCGTTATACGTTTGGATGACAGCAGGATGCATCTTTTCTACGGGATAAATTGTCATGCCATCTTCATGCTCTTCCACGCGGACGCCGAGTCGCGCGAGTTCCGCGCAGGTTGCGTGGACCCGATCGGTTTCTTTCATCCGCGCAGA
>CAZIYY010000109.1:10226-14787 GCA_964543585.1 uncultured Anaerolinea sp.
GCCGACCACGACCTCGCCCGAGTTCAACCCCATGCGCGTCGAGAACCCGACGCCATGTTCGCGTTTCAGCTCCGTCGCATACCGCGCAATCTCGTCGCGCAGATGCAATGCCGCGAATTCTTGTGGGCGAAGATGCGAAGGGCACAATCACCGCGAGAGTTTGGGCAGTATCGGGGATATCGCGCATATCGACATCCACACCTTGTAATTGGGATGCACCTGTGACTTCAATGAAGTCCTGACCTTCTTGTACAGCACACCCCATCTGTTGAAGTATATCGAGAAACGCAATATCGCCTTGTTTGGACTTGCGCGAGATGTTTTCCAGGCGCACAGTTCCACCACATATCGCGGGCGCGGCGAAGAAGTAGGATGCGGAGGAGGCGTCGGATTCGATGACGTAGGCACAGGAGGGCGGTTGAGGATTAGAGAATTCGGGATCGGAGATTAGAGATTGAGGCGCTGTAATTGGTAATTGGTAAGCGGTAAGTGGGATGGAGAAGGATTGATATGCGTTTCGTTGAATTTCAACGCCGAAGTCCTTCATGATGGCAATGGTCATATCAACGTAGGGTTTAGAGTTGAGTTCGGTAGTGAGTTCGATTTCAATGGGAGATTCTGCGTAGGGAGCAATCATCAATAACGCCGAAAGAAACTGGCTTGAAATGTCGCCTGCGATTTTTGTTTTCCCGCCTGATAAACCTGAGGCAAATATTTTCACAGGCGGATAAATCTCCCTCACCCTAACCCTCTCTCGAGGGGAGAGGGGACTTATGTTTGCACCGAGTTGAACAAGCGCCTCAACCAAATCGCCAATGGGACGTTCTCTCATGCGCGAGTCACCATCGAGGATATATTCTCCATTACCAAGTGTGAGAAAGGCAGAGAGAAATCTTGCGGCGGTACCTGCATTGCCAATAAAGAGTTCGGCTTTGGTTGCAGGGATTTTTCCGCCGAGACCTGTGACGGTTATTTCGTGGTTGGTTTCATCGAGTTGAATGTCAAAGCCAAGAGTCTGTAATGCCTGGGCAAAATATCTTGAATCATCTGAGAATAAAGCGTTGGTCAAGCGCGTGGTTCCATCTGCGAGTGACGCAATCAGCATGGCGCGGTTGGTCAACGACTTGGAGCCGGGCACGCGGATGGTTGCATTGAGGGGATGAGAGATGGGAGTGATTTGCATGGGAAAGGATGAGGGCGTAAGGATGAAGCATGAATTTTTGTTACGTATTCAGTTGTTTACTTGTTTACGTGTCTACCTGTTTACCTATCCACCTGTCTGCAAACGCATGATAGGCAGATTGAGATTGGTTCAATATATTTTCGAGTTGTGAGTAATCTTCATCATATAAAGCGGATTCGATTTCATGCAGTGAGTTACGAAAGTCGTTGATTGCGTTCAGGACGTTCTCTCGATTTGATTTCAAGATGCCCGTCATCATGTGGGAGGGAGTGTCTGCGAGGCGGGTTGTGGAACGGAAGCCTGGACCGATAAGGGGGGCGAAGTCGTGAGGCGTGGAGTGAGTGAGCGATGAGGCGAGAAGGAAGGGAAGGTGACTTGTGGAGGCGAGGATACGGTCATGTTCTTCGGCGGTCAGTTCGATGAGGTGCGCGCCGATGGCTGATACGATTTGTTGAGCGGCAGATTTGGCTCGTTGGGTTGTGCGTCCGAGAGGCGTGATTACGAATGAAGCGTTTTGATATAAGTTTGGATCTGCGTTTTCGAGACCAAGTTTTTCTTTGCCGCAGATGGGATGTCCGCCGAGGGGGTCGAAGTTTTCGGGTAATGCGGACATGGCTTGGAGGATGTCACATTTCGTGGAGCCGATGTCCATGACGATGCAGGGGTTGGAGGTAAGGGATGGTAGTTGCTGAATCAGATTTAAGATACCTGGAACTGGAACGGCAATAATGAGGACATCCAATTTGGAAAGGAAGGTTGCAGAGTCCCTATCAGCGTGGTCAATGATATTTTTGGAAAGAGCAAGTTCGAGCGTGGCGGGATGCGAGTCGAATCCGATCAGGCGCGCGCAATGTCCTTTGAGTCGCATGGCGAGCGAGCCGCCCATGAGTCCTAATCCAAAAATCCCAACGGTTGAATCTCGCAAAACGAGCGCAAAGCCATCCTCCATTTTGTTTACCATCCCGCAGTGACAGGCTTCTTGATGGGCGCAACACGACGGCCCATAACCTCGGCAATGGCTTTGACCTGCTTGACCATCTCGACAAATTTTTCAGGCTTGAGGGATTGCTTGCCATCCGAAACAGCCTTCGAAGGTTCTGGATGAACCTCAACAATAAGACCGTCCGCGCCCGCGGCAATACCTGCGCGCGCAATTGCCGCAACGTAATCAGCGTGACCCGTTGCATGAGATGGGTCGAGGATGACGGGCAGATGCGTGAGATTTTTGAGGACAGGAATCGCGTTGATGTCGGTGGTGTTGCGCGTGGATGTTTCAAAAGTACGGATGCCGCGTTCACACAAGATGACCTGTTTGTTGCCGCCCGCTAAAAGATATTCAGCAGACATAAGCAGTTCTTCGATGGTAGCGGAAAGACCGCGCTTGAGCAAAACACTTTTGCGGGTTTCGCCGATGGCGCGCAGAAGGTTGAAGTTTTGCATATTGCGCGCGCCGACTTGTAACACATCTACATATTTCACCATGAGATCAAGTTGAGTCTGCGACATGATTTCAACCACGATGGGCATGCCTGTTGCTTCACGGGCTTCGGCAAGATATTCGAGTCCTTCCTCGCCGAGACCCTGAAATGAATACGGCGAAGTACGCGGCTTGAAGACTCCACCGCGCAAGGCATTCGCCCCCGCTTCACGGACAGCATGTGCAGTTTCAAGAATCTGTGAACGGGACTCGACGGCACACGGACCCGCGATCAAAACGATATCACCACCGCCTACTTGAAATCCGTCAATCGGAAAGACGGAATTTTCAGGATGCACCTGACGTGAACCAAGTTTGAACGGTTGTGAGATCCGTTTCACGGTTTCGACTCCATCAAGAACTTCGAACGCATCCAAAGATGGAACGTGGAATTCACCGACAGCGGCAATGACTGCGGTCTCGACTCCGTAGGTAATGTGGGGGGTAAGCCCATGCGCTTTGATGACTGTGACAACTCCTTCGAGTTGTTGCGGGGTGTAATTGGGTTTCATTACGATGATCATTTTCTTCTCCTTATGATTTCGGTGGTCGAGTAGGGTGAAGCCAATATCGAGACCGCGTGTTTACAAAAAAATTTCTGTTTGCAGGTTACTTGGTGGTTTCGATACGCCGCTACGCGGCTACTCAACCACCGAGGTTTACATGTTATTGCGCAGCTACCAGGTCGGGTCTTAGTTTGACCGCTTCACGCAAATAGACGTGTGTGATTTCAGATTGCGCCACATTCGTATTCCAATGGACGAGGATGCGTATCACGCGCCGCAGACTGTTTGGAACAGGTATCTCGCGCGCGCAAAGCATCGGGACGAGTCCCCAGCCCATTTGACGGGCGCCCTGCGCAGGGAAGGTGGAGGCGAGATCGTCGGTCACGGTGAAGAGGGCGCTTCCCACATCCTCGGGTTTCATACCTGCATTTGCATCCAGAATTGCTTCGAGCAATTCCCGCGTGGCTTCGAGAATTAATTCTGGTTCATCGTCTGAGACGGTGGTCGCGCCACGGATTCCACGGATTGGCATACATTGCTCCTCGTTATTGTAGGGGCGACCCGTCAGGCTTGATGAAGAACCTTGACGACCCTGGCAGGTCGCCCCTACTTTGCGGTAAATAAAAAAGAGCGAGACCGTGTGGTCTCGCTCTTTACGTGAACAGAGTTATTCCTGTCTACTTAAGCGCCACCGACGGCAACCGAGTCTCGGAAACCGTAAAAATAATAGTACGCAAACCAGCGAGTGGACTTAAGCATATTAGGCGCTATTCTATGCCAGTGATGCGAATGCGTCAAGAGTCATTTTGTGATGGTTAGCCCAAAGTAGAAATGTCCCCCTTTCGGTAAAGTTAAAATGTGCCCTCTGAAATGGACAAAAAATGGATACGCTGCTGAATAGTTTGGAAGGACGACCCTCCGGCATGTTCGATGAATGGAATCCGAAAGCCCCCTGCCCGTAGCGCGTGATTTGAGATAAGCGTATGAGACCTCGGAGTTTTTTGCGAAGCACCCTTGGGCCAAAAACTCCGAAGTCTATTCTTTATGACATCACGGTTCAGCAGGGCACGATTCCAAATGCAAATACTGTTGGCATTCTTCAATCGTCAGCGTGCGTGTGACCCGTGACTGCGCCAGCGCCACTAGGTCTTCAATTCGCAACAGATATAGGCGCAACAGCCCTCTCTCGTTCTGGCTTCGACTGCCCGTCGCCTCAAGAATAAGACACAGCACAATTCAACTTGCAGAACGGCGCTCTAAAATTTATCGATAACACACCAAGCACACGTCAAACCCGCATCCAGGCAATCCCTGATGCGGGTTATTTTTATCTCAAGATTTTGATTTGAATCGCGGAATCCAGCGCGGCACACTTTTAGCATACTCATCATAATC
>CAZIYY010000109.1:14797-17404 GCA_964543585.1 uncultured Anaerolinea sp.
TCTTCAATAAACACGATCAGGATATGAAATGCAAGAGCGAACAAAAGGAAATAGACCATCATCCATGTCGAACCAAACCATGTGATGTATCCCAGCTCGACAAGCAATGCGCCGAAATAAATCGGGTTGCGGACGTGACGATATAACCCGTTGACGATCAATATTTTTGGCGGGTCAAGATGCGCAGGCGTGCCGCGTCCCTTGCGGATGATGTCTATGGAGCACCATATAATAATGAGCGTTCCAATGATCCAAAGCGGGAAGGCAAGATGACGAAAGATGCCGAGTTCAAATAAGGGCTTGTCTGCCAAAGCAAGTTGATAAGGGAAATAAAAAGTAAAGAAGCCGTGCAGGCTTCCCATGTAAAGCAGGGTTTTGAGGGTGTTCATTGTGTTTTTGGATGAGTAGCGTAAGACTTCGGAAGCCTGGGCTAAAGTTTCCGAATCCAGCGCGGCACTTTCTTGAAATAATCCTCATACGCTGGGCCGAATCTTTCCTTGAGGTTTGGTTCTTCATAAAAAGTCACAGAGGAATGAAAGGCAATGCTGGCGACCACAGCGTAGACCAGCAAATTCCAAAATCCAAACCACAGAAAATGACCGATGATCACAAGGAACACCCCCACATACATTGGATTACGGACATAATTGTACAAACCCGAAACAACCAGCTCCTTGGGCGGGTCAATCGGCGCGGGCGTGCCGCGTCCTTTTACGAGGAAATCCCAGGAGTACCATAGCAGTGTTGCAACCCCAATCAACCAATGCGGAAGAGCGAGATGAGCTAAAAAGCCCGTTTGTGTTTGTGGTCCAGTTCGCAACAGGGCAAGCGGAATGACTCCCGCCACCATGCCCGGGGCAAGGATGAAAAAGAGCAGGGATCTGAGGGCGGTCATTGCCATAGTTTACTTCAACAACGGCAGATGGCAATTATCCTTGACCATGCCCAAAAAATTGTAGGGCGACCTGTAACTTTTGTAAATATATCGTGTCATGTAACCGACAGTAATGAAAGGCTTGTTTTATGTCGTCGCACGCGGGGGAGTCACTAATCGATCTGCGCTACATCATGGGCAGTCAGCCAGGTCGGACGATTAATTAGGCGGAAAAATTTATCGGCTTGGAGAAAAGCGCAGTACCTCACCATTTGCAAGGCCCTTCGCGCTCACCCAAGAGACCCCATTCACTCTCAGAAAAGGAAATAGAATGCGTACTACAATTTTGTCTTCAGTTTCACAAAAAGCCCTGACCGCACTGGTCGTCACAGCCATGGTAATCATGGCATTGCCAGCAGCGCCGGCATATGCCGCTGCGACCATCACCGTCACCACAACGACGGATGAATTCACTGGGATTGGGACGCAGTGCTCCCTGCGCGAGGCGATTGCCCTCGCCAATAGTAACCTAACAAATCAGAATGACTGCACACGCAGCAACGCGGACGCTGACGATATAATCATTTTGCAGAGCGGGTCGACATACACCCTGACCCGCGCGGGCGCAGGCGGCACGTCCCTGGGTGATCTGGATATTGGAGCCACATCAGGAACTAGCGGAAACCTGACCATTCAAGCCAGCGGCTCAACATCCGCCATCATTAATGGGAACGATATAGACCGTGTCCTTGACGTGGATGCAGTGGGAAATTATAGTCTCACATTGGACGGCATCACGGTGACCAATGGCAACACCACCGGGCAAACCACTACTGCCGGCGGCGGCATTAGCTTCGCGGGCACAGGCACGCTCACATTGACCGACAGCGCCGTTACAAGCAATGTTGCCACAAACGCGGCAGGGTGTGGGGCTGGAATCTACAATAACAGTGCCGCCACGGTTGTGATTACGAACAGCACGATTGATGGAAACACTTGCGCGACCCCGGGCTCTGATGGCGGGGGTGTATTTAAAGGCACCGGTGGCACTCTCACATTAACAAACAGTACTGTTTCCAACAACAGCGCGGCTGACAATGGCGGCGGAATGATCTTTACCGCAGGCACAGCAACCATTGCAAATTCCACCTTTGCAAACAATACTGCAGGCTCCAAAGGCGGCGGTATTCAAGTGAACGGAGCAACAGTCACTGTTGAATTTTCAACTTTTTCAGGTAACACTGCCAATGACACTGTTAGTAATACTGGTGGCGGCGCCGTTCAATCCAACGCCGGCTCCCTCGCGGTCTTGACCAGCATCCTCGCCAATTCGACGACGATCGCACCGGTGAATGTGGATTGTGACAAATCTGGCACAGGTTCAGTTACCCTCACAAATTCGTTGGTGGAAAACAAGAACGATTGTACAGGCTCGCCCATAACAACCGACCCGCAACTCGGGGGACTGGCAAATAACGGCGGACCCACCCAAACCATGGCCATCCCTGCCGCCAGCCCGGCTTATAATGCCATTCCGGCTGCCAGTTGTGGCGCAATAACTACCGATCAACGCGGCTTTACACGTCCACAGGTTGTAGACTGCGACATGGGCGCATTCGAAATTCAAAATCCTTCTGCGCCGACTGTGCTCAGTGTGGTCCGGGCAAGCGCGAATCCCACTAATGCGTCCAGTGTGAATTTCACAGTTACGTTCTCTATCTCTGTCACTGGCG
>CAZIYY010000110.1:0-17189 GCA_964543585.1 uncultured Anaerolinea sp.
TTCAAGTGCGGCTTGCTCCGATCATATTTCTGCTTCGCCATGGATAAATCTCCTTCTAATGATGAAAAAACACGATACTTATTATTTCAAAATCTCTAGCGCCGCGGCCTGTGAGACCGGCGCGTAGTGATCAAATTCCATACTAAAAACACCGCGGCCTTGTGTGGCTGAACGTAATTCAGTTGCATAACCGAACATTTCACCCAGCGGGACCATGGAGCGTACAGCCTGGGCATTGCCCGGGCGAACTTCCATACCCTGAATACTACCGCGTCGGCTGTTGATTTGACCGATCACGTCTCCCAAATAATCATCCGGAACAACCACTTCAACTTTCATGATCGGCTCAAGCAAAACAGGTGATCCTTTGTGAACGCCTTCTTTAAAAGCCATGGACGCCGCCATCTTAAAAGCCATTTCGCTGGAATCGACTTCATGGAAAGAACCATCGAATAAGGTTATTTTCATATCTACAACAGGATATCCAGCCAGCACACCGCTATCAGCCGCTTCCATCACGCCTTTTTGAACAGCAGAATGGTATTCCTTGGGGATCGCGCCGCCCACGATCTTGTTTTCAAAAACAATCCCGCTTGCGCGCTCGCCAGGTTCAAGTGAGATGACAACGTGCGCATATTGACCGTGTCCGCCGGTTTGCTTGGCGTACTTATAATCCACTTTTGGAACAGCACGGGTAATAGACTCGCGATAAGCAACGCGTGGCTTGCCGACGTTAGCTTGTACTCGAAACTCTCGCAGCATGCGATCAACGAGAATATCCAAGTGCAACTCGCCCATCCCTGCAATGATTGTTTGGGCAGTATTCTCATCGGTACGCACCCGGAAGGTCGGATCTTCTTCGGCAAGTTTACGAAGCGCCTCGCCCATCTTTTCCTGGTCAGCACTGCTCTTCGGCTCGATAGCGATGGAAATTACAGGTTCAGGAAAGGAAATATTTTCTAGAACAACTTTCTTGTTATCGCATAGCGTGTCACCGGTGAATGTATCTTTTAGACCAAGGACCGCGCCTATGTCGCCAGCGCGAACTTCCGTGATATCTTCCCGGCGATCGGCGTGCATTCGAATCAAGCGACCAATGCGTTCGCGTTTGCCCTTGGTAGGGTTATTCAACGTTTGCCCCTGGCTGACAACACCTGAATAAACGCGGAAATAAGCTAAACGACCCACATAAGGATCAGTGACGATCTTGAACACTAAAGCGCTTAAAGGTGCGTCATCATTTGGAGGAAGCTCAATAGGTTCGTCATTGTCGTCTGTTCCGCGCACAGGCGGAATTTCTGCTGGCGATGGAAGAAAATCCACAACCGCATCGAGCAGAACCTGCACGCCTTTGTTTTTCAATGAAGAACCGCAGAAGACCGGGGTGGCTTTGCTGTCAATTACAGCCTTACGCAAAGCGGACTTAAGTTCAGGAACACTGATCTCTTGAACTTCCAGGTACTTGACTGTTAACACATCGTCAAGCTCGGCGATTTTCTCAACCATATGAGCGCGGGCTTCTGTAGCTTGTGATTTCAAATCGTCTGGAATTTCAGTAACTTTCGGCTCTTTACCAAGATCATCCTCCCAGAGAATTGCTTTTTGTTCCAGCAGATCGATAACACCGCGGAAAGTTGCTTCAAACCCGATCGGGAGTTGCATGGGGATTGCGTTGGCACCCAGGCGATCTTTAATGGATTCAATTGTCCTTTCGAATGACGCACCCACGCGATCCATTTTATTCACAAAACAAATTCGCGGGACGCCGTAACGATCAGCCTGGCGCCAAACAGTCTCACTCTGCGGTTCCACGCCCTGGACTGCATCAAATACTACAACCCCGCCATCCAAAACACGAAGGGAGCGCTGAACCTCGGCAGTAAAATCAATATGACCAGGAGTATCAATTAGATTGAATTGATATCCCTTCCACTCTGCTGAGACCGCGGCGGACACGATGGTGATACCGCGTTCACGTTCCTGTACCATCCAGTCAGTGACAGTTGTTCCATCGTCAACAGACCCGATGCGATGCGTCTTGCCGGTATAGAACATAATCCGCTCGGTAGTCGTTGTTTTACCAGCGTCAATGTGGGCAATGATCCCAATATTTCTGTATTTCTCGAGCGGAAACTCACGAGCCATTCAATAAATAACCTTTATGCTTCTGCTTTGGAAATCGCCTAAACACGGTAATGCGAGAAGGCGCGGTTTGCTTCTGCCATTTTGTGTGTTTCGTCGCGCTTGCGAATCGCGGAACCAGTCTCATTGAAGGCATCAATTAATTCACCAGCCAACTTTTCCGAGAAGGATTTTCCAGCGCGCTCGCGAGCCGCAGACAAAATCCAGCGGATCGCCAGTGTTGTGCGGCGGTCCGCTGATACTTCCATAGGCACCTGGTATGTTGCGCCGCCAACACGTCGGGGACGAACTTCCATCGCAGGCGAAACATTTTTAAGGGCGCCCTCGAATACATCCAACGGATTCTTCTCTACGCGTTCTTTAATTAGATCCATCGCCTTGTAAATTAAACCGGTGGCAACGCTCTTCTTGCCGCGTTTGAGTACGTGCTGTACCATAGTCTGTACACGCACACTGTTATAACGAATATCGGGTAGGATTTCCCGTTGTTCAGGCTTCGCTCTACGCATTGTCTATAACTCCATCTGATTATTTGGGACGCTTCGCGCCGTACTTTGAGCGGCCCTGCTTGCGATTGGCAACACCGGTCGTATCCAGGGAACCGCGCACAATGTGATAACGCACGCCTGGCAAATCCTTCACACGTCCGCCACGCACCAAAACAACTGAATGCTCCTGCAATTGATGACCTTCTCCCGGAATGTACGCCGTCACTTCAATGCCATTCGTTAAACGAACGCGAGCAATCTTTCGTAATGCTGAATTCGGCTTCTTTGGGGTCATCGTGCGGACGATAGTACAAACGCCGCGTTTCTGCGGCGCGCCTTTATCCTGGCGCACGCGACGCTGCTTGTACGAATTCAACGTATATTGCAGCGCCGGAGCCTTGCTTTTGACTTTCTTATTCTTACGTCCTCTACGGACCATTTGATTGATTGTCGGCACGTTCAGCCTCCGATTTCTATTTTCTTTACAATGATTTTTTGCAAGAAATGAGGCCATCACAATTACACTGATGGCCTCATTTTTAGTGCCATGCCTTTTAGCGGGAGTTATTGCCGCTTTTTCTATTGGCAACGAAATGAAATTTTATCACTCACTTCATCTACCGTCAAGATTACCGCTTGGTCACCAGGTTGTCACCGATGCCCAGCAGACCGGTATTAAATTTGGGTGGATGTTGTTTTTCCTCATCTTTGCCAAACTTAACGACATCGCCGCCTTCATTGATCGCTTCCACAGCCAGTCCCAACGATTGCAGCTCCTTCACCAGAACACGGAATGAGGCAGGGATGCTCGGTTCTTCGATAGGCTCGCCTTTTACTATAGCCTCATAGGTGTTCACGCGTCCTTGCACGTCATCCGACTTAACTGTAAGCATCTCCTGCAGGGTGTAAGCCGCACCATAAGCTTCGAGCGCCCACACTTCCATTTCACCAAATCGCTGACCGCCAAATTGCGCTTTACCACCAAGCGGTTGTTGGGTGACCAGGCTATATGGACCGGTTGAACGCGCATGTACTTTATCTTCAACAAGATGATGCAATTTTAATATTGTCATTACACCCACAGTCACCGGTTGATCGTACGGGATCCCAGACTTACCATCCCGCAAGGTTTGCTTGCCCAGAATCGGCATTGGATGACCTGTCGTGTCAGTTATTTCCTTTGCAACTTCTAATACTCGCGCTTCTGCGATTCTGCCGCCATGACCTTCGCTTTCTATCCACAAGCGAAGACAAGCACTTACGGCCGCCGTGTTGTATTCCTCGCGCGCGCGCGGTTCTACGTCCTCAAGATGGAAAATCGTATCGGGATCATAACCGCGATCGCGAAGCCATTCAGACGCTGCGGCGCGGCGGGCGTAATCCACCTCATTCAAATCGTATGGATCGTAATCTCGCTCACCCAGCCACTCCTCGAGATAAAGTCTTCGGACTTCGTCATCATCTTGAATGGATTCAGGATCGTATTCCTGTTGCTTGATCCATTCCCAAGAGGTCGCGGCAATCTCCTTCCACGCCTGATCCAAAATCCACGCGCGAGCGAGCTCAGCTTCAATTACCTCTTCTGAAGCGCCGTCAAAAACCGGGGTCACCGCGCGAAAGCCTAATCGCTTTGCTGCCCATCCGAGATGGACTTCCAACACTTGACCGATATTCATACGACCCGGGACACCCAGTGGGTTTAGGATGATGTCAACAGGTGTTCCATCTTCAAGGAATGGCATGTCTTCTACGGGGACGACCTTCGAGACAACACCTTTGTTTCCATGACGACCTGCCATCTTATCACCCGCAGTCAATTTGCGCCGTTGAGCCACGGAAACACGCACCATCATATCCACACCGGCTGAAAGGTCCGAGTTTTCCTCGCGGGTAAAGACCTTGACATCCACCACCTTACCGCGTTCGCCGTGAGGCATACGCAGGGATGTATCTTTTACGTCACGCGATTTCTCACCGAAGATAGCGCGCAAAAGGCGTTCTTCAGGTGTTAGTTCCTTTTCGCCCTTCGGCGTGATCTTGCCAACCAGAATATCATTGGGTCCCACCTCGGCGCCGATACGGATGATTCCGGTCTCATCAAGATCCTTGATGGCATCTTCACCAACGTTGGGAATATCGCGCGTAATTTCTTCGGGTCCCAACTTGGTATCGCGCGCCTCAACCTCATACTTTTCAATATGAACAGAAGTAAAACGATCTTCCTGAACAAGGCGCTCTGAGATCAAAATGGCGTCTTCGAAGTTTCCACCTTCCCAGGAGAGGAAAGCGACAACGACATTTTGACCAAGAGCCAACTGGCCACTTTCAGTGGATGACGAGTCCGCGATAATATCGCCTTTCTTGATCTTTTGTCCTTTTACAACAGCCGGGCGTTGATCGATACAGGTACTCTGATTGGATCTCTGATATTTACGCAGTTGATACGTATGAACTCCGCCTCTTTCCTTGACGGTAATTGAATTGCCGGTAACTGAAGTTACCTCACCGTCAGCCTCTGACACCACCACCTGACCAGAGTCCAGCGCGGCATGATATTCCATACCTGTGGAGACAAGAGGAATTTCCGGGCGGATAAGCGGAACTGCCTGTGCCTGCATGTTCGAGCCCATCAACGCGCGATTGGCGTCGTCATGCTCAAGGAAAGGAATGAGCGCCGCGCTGATACCAACAACCTGATGAGGAGCAACATCCATATAATCTACTGCATCCGGGGTTGAGAAGATAAAGCCCGAGTGATAGCGGCAGGAAACACGCTCACGCAAAAATTCCTTTGAGTCGGTTAAAGGAGCGTTTGCCTGCGCGATAACATATTTATCTTCTGCGTCGGCGGAGAGATAATTAAACTGGTCAGATACATAAGGAGCAATGCCAACTGGATTGCCAAGCCTGGCAATCTTCTTCATCATCTTTGCATCAATTGTTTCACCGGCTTTATATAGCGTTTCTTCTGTTTTCGGATCAACCACGTTCTCACGCAAGGTACGACCCTCGAGACGCTCGTCATCGGCTTCCATGGTTCTAAAAACTTTCCGATATGGCGTTTCAATGAATCCATATTCATTCACGCGTGCGAACGAAGCCAGGCGGCCAATCAACCCAATGTTCGGACCTTCAGGCGTTTCAATCGGACAGATACGACCATAATGCGAGTGATGCACGTCGCGCACATCAAAGCCCGCGCGTTCGCGGCGCAGACCGCCGGGACCGAGCGCCGAGAGTGTGCGCTTGTGGCGCAACTCAGCCAGCGGGTTGGTCTGATCCATAAATTGTGACAGTTGGGAGGAACCAAAGAACTCACGCAGCGCCGCCACAACCGGGCGAATGTTGACCAGTGTGACAGGAGACAACTGCTCCTGATCACGGATGGACATGCGTTCCTTGATCACGCGTTCCATGCGTCGCAGGCCGATCCGCAATTTGTTCTGGATCAACTCACCCACCGTTTTGACGCGGCGATTTCCCAGATGATCAATATCATCGGGCTTTTCGACCCCGTTGTTAATTTGGATCATGCGGCGCAGGAGTCGGATCACATCCTGTTTTGTCACAGTACGATGAGGGATTGGAACAGTCAAATCGAGTTTCTGATTCAACTTGTAACGCCCAACACGTTCAAGGTCATAATGCCGCTGGTCGAACAACTGCTCCTCGAGGAATTGCTTGGCATTCTCAAGCGTGGCAGGATCGCCGGGGCGCATCTTACGGAAAAACTCAATCAGCGCGGCTTCAGCGATGGTCTGCTTGTTCGAGACTTCCCATTCAGGTTCCTGCTTAAGGGTCGAGGCAATGAAGAGACGCTCAGGGTTATTATCAACATCCTGGAAGAGTGACAATATCTCCTCATCCGAACCCGTCTTTAAGGGAGAGTCCTTGATGCCGTCATCCACTGCAGATAAAGCGCGCAGGAAAACCGTGATCGGCACAGTGCGCTTGCGATTGAATTTTAGAATAATGTAATCAGACTTGCGGGTCTCAAATTCCATCCACGCGCCGCGGTCTGGGATCAACTTGGACATGGCAAGCGAGCGTCCCGTCGCGCGATCTGTCGGCGCCTCAAAGTACACGCCCGGTGAACGGATCAACTGCGAGACGACGACACGTTCCGTTCCATTAATAATGAAGGTGCCTTTGTCGGTCATCTCCGGGAAGTCGCCCAGGAAAATATCCTGCTTGATCGGCTCTGGCACATCCGCGCCAGCCAGCAACACAGAAACATAAAGCGGACTGGCATAGGTGAGATCGCGCTCAACACACTCTTCAATGGTGTGTTTCGGTTCGCCAAACCAGTACTTGAGACCCCAATGCTTTGATTCGGCGCCGCGGCTTGGGAAATACAATTTCATCCCCTTGTTATAGGACTCGATTGGCGAGACCTCATGGAAGAGATCGCCAAGTCCTTCGCGCTTGAGGCGCTCGAAAGAATCCAATTGGACTTCGATCAGATTGGGAAGTTTGATGTTGACGGGAATACGCGCGTAACTCTTGCGTGGTAAAGAAGAAGACATTCGATTCACTCCTGACCTGGGGCTTGCCTGCCGTATAGACACACAAATGCATCCCGCGAAGATTTAGCGGGATAGCAAACGATAATTATATACGAAGGATTACATATACGCAAGGTGCTTTTTTGTTTTATTTTCATCTCCTCCCTTATTCATGGCGAATTTGATTCTATCACATTTCGGCATTTCCGCAACCAGATAAGGACAACAGGGTTTGACTGATAGAGGCGCCAGAACATTCTTAGGAGGCATCATCATGACAACACCACAAGCAATGGTCAACGATAGACGTGAAATCTTCGGCTGGGCAATGTATGATTGGGCAAATTCAGCTTTCAGCACGACGGTTGTAACCGTCTTTCTCGGTCGATATCTGACCGCGATTACCAAAGCCGCAGCAGACGCCGATGGATTCATACATCTATTTACCTATCCCATTCGATATAACTCCTACTTCACATTTCTCATCTCAGCCTCCGTCCTACTCCAGGTGACCTTCCTGCCTATTTTAGGCGCCCTGGCAGATTACTCGCACCTGCGCAAACAATTGATGCGCTTCTTTGCTTTTCTTGGCGCCATCACAACAATCTTGATGTTTTTCATCACTCCCGGTGGGCACTGGTTTGCGGGATTATTGTTCCTTGTTGCAAATGTCGCTTTTGGCGCAAGCATTGTTTTTTACAATGCCTACCTTCCAAGCATTGCTAGTGAAGAAAAACGGGATGAAGTTTCGTCTCGCGGTTTTGCGTATGGATACCTGGGCGGCGGCATACTTCTCCTGATCAACCTTCTGATGTTTTTGTTCGGAGGCAAGATTGGCTTGGATGACGCGATGGTGGCTCGCATCAGCTTGGCATCCGCAGGAGTGTGGTGGCTGGGATTTTCATTGATCACATTTTCACGCCTACAGCCACGTCACGCCGTTCGACAATTACCGGAAGGCGAAACTTATTTCTCCATTGGATTCAAACAACTGGGTCATTTGATGGATGTCCCTCACAACCTCGTCACCATCCTGATGATGTTACCGCTTCTCATACCCGTGCTGCTCTTCTTACGCCTCCCTATTCAGATTGTACTTGCGCCAGCGGCAGGGCCCATCGCAGTTCTAGTCACTTTCATAATACGTAAGGGACGCACTCTCCCTGAAGCGATGAAATTCCTAGCTGCCTATTTACTCTATAACGATGGCGTTCAAACGGTAATCAGTATAGCCGCTGTTTTTGCCGCGGAAGAACTTGGCATGGAGTCCACTCAATTAATTTTGGTCATTCTGATGATCCAGTTTGTAGCGTTCGGTGGGGCATATGGCTTCAATTGGATTGCCAGCAAAATTGGAACCAAACAAGCCATCATCCTTAGCTTGGTCATTTGGGCCGCAACGACTGTTTATGCCTTTGCCGGAATGAAGAGCGCTGCCATCGTGCTGGGTATTGAACAGCGGCAACTGGAATTCTGGATATTAGGATTTGTCATTGCCATCATCCTTGGAGGCTCCCAGGCGCTTAGCCGGAGTCTGTTCGCCCAAATGATCCCAAAGGATCAGGAGGCAGAATTCTATTCGTTTTATGAAATTAGCGAGCGCGGTACATCCTGGCTGGGCACATTCACCTTTGCCGTAGTCAATCAGATCTCTCGCAGTATGCGTTGGGGCATCGTCTCGGTCATCATTTTCTTTATAGCGGGATTAATCTTATTACCCTTTGTCAATGTGAAGAAGGCTATGGAACAGGCAAAACAATAACGACACACACCGAGGCGATGAGCCTCGGTTTTTTTCATCCCCTACCCGACCGCGTTGAACAAAGCCTCGTACGTTGCTGGGATAACTTTCGGGGATGCGAATGATTCAGTTATGATGGACGGATCTTTGAGGCCATGCCCCGTACACACCACCACGATTTTCTTTCCTTTCGCATCTAACGACCCTGCGACACGCTCAGGGCGGCGCCCTTTGTCTGCTTCCATTACGAGACCCGCGAGTCCTGCTGCTGATGCGGGTTCCACCCATACCCCCTCCCCCGCCAATATTTTCTGTGCAGATAATATTTCATCATCAGAAACCGCGATGATTCTTCCATTCGATTCTTGCGCGGCAGACAATGCCTGCTCGCCGCGCGCGGGTTTTCCAATGCGTATCGCGGTTGCGATTGTCTCAGGTTTATCTACGGGATGTCCCAGCACGAGCGGAGCCGCGCCCTCGGCTTGTACACCTAACACTCGGGGCAAACCTTTTTGATACTGTTTGAATCCTGCCCAATACGAAGTGATATTCCCGGCATTTCCCACGGGCAGACATAACCAATCAGGCGCGCTTGTTAAATCATCACAGATCTCAAATGCGGCGGTCTTCTGTCCCTCAACCCGAAATGGATTGATCGAATTGACCAACACAATCGGAGTCTTTTGCGTGATCTCAACAACGAGCGAAAGCGCGTCATCAAATGATCCTTTCACTTGGATCACCTCCGCGCCATAAGCAATCGCGCCCGCGAGTTTGCCGACTGCAACTTTTCCCTCGGGGATTAAGACAATCGCGCGTAATCCTGCCCGCGCCGCATACGCGGCGGCGGATGCGGCCGTGTTGCCTGTCGAAGCGCAGATCACCGTCTCAGCGCCGCGGCCGATTGCTTCGCTGATTGCCGCGGTCATACCGCGATCCTTGAATGAGCCGGTTGGATTCAACCCTTCAAATTTTACATACAACTCACAGCCCAATTCTTTTCCCAAACGCGGCATAGGGATTAGCGGAGTATTTCCTTCGAGAAGTGAAATGATTTTTGAATGGGCGGGCAGGTCAAGCAAATGCCCATAGCGGTGGATAATGCCCTGATAGGTCATAGCAACTCCAAGTAAATTTAGACGATGTCGAGTAGCCTGAGCGTTCTCCGAAGGCGTATCGAGACCATCTGTTACAACCCATTATAAAGTTATAATCGCGTCCATGATAAAAATCCGCGTACCTGCCACCTCCGCCAATCTCGGACCGGGATTTGATTGCCTGGGTCTTGCATTGGATATTTGGAACGAAGTCAAGTTTGAGGAAGCCGACGAATCAATTTATCAGGTCACGGGCGAAGGCGCGGACATACTCAATCGCCGTCCAAAAAATTTGCTCACCAACTCGTTCAAGCGAGTTTACGAGCTTTGCGGTAAACCATTGAACGGGATAAATATTCAGGCGCACAACAACATCATGCTCAACAGCGGACTCGGCTCCAGCGCGGCCGCAATCGTCGCAGGGATTTACGGCGCAAACGAAATGCTCGACAAGCCATTGGATACAAACGCCGTATTGAAACTTGCCGCGCAAATCGAGGGGCATCCTGACAACGTCGCGCCTGCCATTCTGGGAGGGCTTGTCGTTTCTGCAACAACTGAGAATGAAATTATCACTCGTCGTTACGAAGTACCATCATTAACCATTGTCATCGTCAAACCAGACGTGCGCTGGCATACTCATACGGCGCGTTCGGTCTTACCGAAATCCGTTTCACGAGAGGATGCGATCTTCAACATTGGCCGCACTGCGCTCGTGATCGACGCGCTACGCAATGGTGATTTGGAATTACTTCAAAAAGTGATGGATGATCGCATTCATCAATCGCATCGGCTAAAACATATTCCCGCGGGAATCGCTGCTTATAAAACAGCAAAACAATTCGGCGCAGCGGCGCTCTCTGGCGCGGGACCGTCCATTATTTGCTTTGTCCCACAAGAGGATACCCAGATAGCAAAGGGAAAAATAATTGACGTTTTCACGGACCACGGAATCGAATCGCGAGGACTGATCACTGAACCAAGTAGTTTGGGCGCACATAAATTATGAGACGCGATAATATCGCGTCTCATAATCTTACAACTTCGGCAGCACAATGGACTGTTGTTTCTGATATTTCCCTTTCTTATCCGCATAAGAGATTTCACACTCCTCATCCGCTTCGAAGAAAAGGACTTGAGCCAGGCCTTCGTTGGCATAGATTTTCGCGGGCAGGGGTGTTGTATTCGAGATTTCAAGCGTGACGTATCCCTCCCATTCAGGCTCGAAGGGAGTCACGTTAACGATTAGGCCGCAACGCGCATACGTTGATTTTCCCAAACAAATCGTCAACACTTTGCGCGGGATGCGGAAGTATTCCACAGTGCGCGAGAGGGCAAACGAATTGGGCGGGATGACGCAGACATCGCCTTTGAACTCGAACATGGATTTCGGGTCGAAGTTTTTCGGGTCCACAATCGCAGAGTGGACATTCGTAAAGATCATAAATTCATCCGCGACGCGTATGTCGTAACCATAAGATGATACACCATAAGAGATCACGCCCTCGCGGACTTGCCTATCTATGAACGGCTCGATCATGCGTTGTTCAGTTGCCATCTTGCGGATCCAGTGATCAGGTTTGAGTCCCATATTAGTCTCCAATTTGAGTATTTAGGTGACTGTCACTTTCGAAGTGACAGTCACCTCATTTAACAATGAATACGGTCTCTGTCAACTTTCCTGATTCTACTTCAACCCAGCGTTCGTAGAGTTGCCCATTCAGCTTCAATGCAATGCGATAACTTCCAGCAGGCAGGTCGCTCAACGCCGCATTTTCATCTCCATTCGCCATATCAGGTGAGTAGGTAACAGCATAATAGGATTTGACATGTGACTGCGAGCGATCAAGATAATATTTTATGGTGAATTCGGCAAAGCGGAAACGTGACTCTTGATCCATGATTGAAACCGCCAGCGCGCCAAAGGGACGACCATTTTCATCCTTTTTCGGAACCAGCCAAAGTTCGGGATTTTCCGTCGAAAAGTAATCTTCCGCGTCTCCTCGGCGGACTTCAAAATGCAGATGACTACCCGTCGCCGCGCCGCTCTGACCGACCTCGCCGATCTTATCCCCCACTTGAACTTCCTTCCCTGCTTCAGCGTCAATCTCAGAAAGATGCGCGTATAAAGTGAAAAGATCCTTATCATGCTTGATGACAATGACGTTGCCGTAAAAATTTGACCACGGACTATAAGTTGCCATTGAATCAGGGCCTGCGAAGATCACCACCCCATCCGCCGCGGCGTAGACAGGCGTGCCAAACTGATTCAAGAATTCAACGCCGTGATGCGGTTCACGCGTCCCTCTGGCTGTCGACGCGTACCGATACGTCGGATCCACTGAATCATTTGCGGGCGGCTTGATCGGTCGTTGAAGAATGAAATGCCCATCGGTGACGCAAAAATCTTCGGCTTGAGGATTACATGGAATTGTCCTAGCCGTTGCCTGCGGAATGGATTTAGGAATGGACGTTGCAGTCAATGCGGGAGATGATTGAGGAAGGATGATTGGGTCTGGCGCAATCGGAGCCGGCGCGCAGGAAGCGAGGATGATCGTAAAAGCAAAAAGATTCAAAAATAATTTCATATCTACAATTAATTCTCGGGTCCGCCATCGTGCTGGCGTATTTGGGAAACGGGCTCCTCTGACTCCAGAGTTATACTATGATTATGTCCGACGCATACAAACCATATCTTCATCATCTCGAAAAAATCCTCATCTTTCTGATCGTTATACTTGCCAGCACGTACGTCCAACCGCGTCCTGACGATAACGCGCGCTCGCGCCTCGCGCTGGTGCGCGCGGTCGTCGAAGAGCATCGCTTCGAGATCGATTCGTTTCACGAGGGCACTGTTGATAAATCGTTTTATAACGGACACTACTACACCGACAAAGCCATCGGCTCGTCGCTCGCCGGCATCGCATTTTACTATACGGTTGAAAGGATCAGCACATGGATACACAGGCCGCCCTCGCGCGAATTCGTCTCTAGCGCCTGGATGACCTTGATCCCCATCACAGTACCGGTTGCGCTCATTGCCCCGCTGATCTACGACCTGGTCAAACGCATCACGGCTCGCAAAGGATATGCGTTGATCGTTGCGCTCTCTATCTCAATCGGCACTCCGTTCTA
Source organism: uncultured Anaerolinea sp. (assembly GCA_964543585.1). Classification (GTDB taxonomy): domain Bacteria; phylum Chloroflexota; class Anaerolineae; order Anaerolineales; family Villigracilaceae; genus Defluviilinea. The sequence goes on from CAZIYY010000110.1 coordinate 13,109, forward strand.
CATCTATGGCGCAGCTTATTACGGTCACTCGCTGGCGGGAGCATGTTTATTCGCCGCGTTCCATATCTGGTATCGAGCCCGCGATGAAACGCGCCTGCCCTCCATATTCAGCATTATTCTTTCTGGCTTTCTGTTGGGTTTTGCTGTCACCACCGAATATCCCAGTGCAGTTCTCGGCCTGTTGATTGGTTTCTACATTCTCTACGTATTATGGGAACAAGCGCGGCTGACAGATTGGAGGAGTTATCTGTTCGCGGCTATTGGAGGTTCAATTCCCATTGGGATTATGCTGTTATATAACACAGCGGTCTACGGCATCCCACTGACAATTGGATATTCACACGAAGCCTCGGATGTTTTTTTTGAGGGGATGCAATCGGGCTTGATGGGGATCGGACCTCCCAATATCAAGGTCTTATTTTACACAACTTTTCATACAGCGGAAGGCGTTTTCTGGCAGAGTCCGGTCTTGATACTTGCCTTCGCAGGATGGTTCGCCATGTCGCGGGCACGGACTCATCTTCCGGAACAAATTCTCTCGCTGGCGATGATCGCAATTTATTTTGTGATGCTCTCCGGTTTTTATCTTTGGTGGGGTGGATTTTCCTTTACGCCGCGCCATTTGATTCCCGTCATGCCGTTCTTTGCCATCCCGCTGGCTCTCGTTCCCGATCGGCTGCGAAAAATTAGCCCGGCACTTTCCCTGATCGCAATCATACAAATGCTGATGGTCATTGCTTCCCAGCCTCATGACCTCCGTATGATCCTCCGTCAATTTCAAGCCGGCGAGACGATACCGATGTTCACATCCTCCACGATCTATTCTGCTTACGTGCCTTCTTTCTTCAGCGGAGATTTGCATCCCAACCTGGGGAGCGAACTACTGCATCTCAATGGGCTTTATAGCCTGCGACCGCTCATCGCCGCAGAAGTAATTTTGCTGATCCTTTTCTTGATCACAACCCGCGCCCCATCAACCGAATCCACTCAAGAATAATTTCATATCTGCAATTAATTTGGAGTTAGCCAGCTTGCTGACGAAGTCTCAGGAGCAAGCTCCTAGACTCCAGAGGAGTTTTGAATATACTATCCTCATGGGCGACATTTACAAAACGTACCCTCACAACCCGCCGCATTATTTTGTGCCAAATGCGATGTATATTGTGACAGGGTCGCTTTTATATAACAAGCGTTTGTTGACCGATGATAAACGCAAGTCTCTAGTTTGTGAGATCTTATTTGAACGCGCTGACCGTTGGGGTTGGGGATTGGAAGCATGGGCGATTCTCGAAAATCACTATCACTTTGTCGGTCGCTCTCCCGAAAACGCGCTGACGTTGGAAAAACTTATTCGACAATTACATTCCAAAACTGCGGTTGAGTTGAACAAGCTGGATAAATCACCGGGCCGAAAGGTTTGGTATAACTATTGGGATACGTGTATCACACACGAAACATCTTATTATGCCAGACTGCATTATGTTCATATTAATCCAGTTAAGCACGGGCTGGTTGAAAACGCCGAGGCGTACCCTTTTTGCAGTTATCGCTGGTTTTTGGAGAAGGCAGATGATGACTTTCGAGATGTTGTAATGAATCAGCCAATTGACAGGGTGGATATTTTCGATGATTTTGATTAAGCCTCTGGTCTGAATCTGGAGTCGTTCAGTTTGCTGAACGAAGTTAGAGAATGTCCAACAGCAAGACTGTTGAACTCCAGAGTTAAATCCCTCCGCGAGTTTCCATTGTCCTGCGGATTTCTTTTTCAATTTTCTCGGCTTTCTCCTCCAACTCACCCAACTCTTTCAACATCTTCTTCCCCGCAGATTTGTCTTCGAGCGAGTTGATGTTGATTCGTACGTTATAGCCTGCAGAGGTCAACGCGGCGCGAGCCATGACAAAACCAGACATGGCATCGCTGATGGCATTGACGTTCGCATCTCGCGCGCACTTCAAAGCAAGTTCCATGACCTTGACAGAATCCTCTGCGACGTGAAGAGGCACGTTGGCGGCATTCATGGTGGCATTGTAGATGGCAGCGGCGCGATTCTTTTGTTGTTCGTCGGTCTCTTTTGGAAGTTTGAACGTGCCCATCAAAACTTCAAAAGCGGACGCATCATCGTCAACTGCGAGCGTTAGTTCTTTACGCAGACTCTCCGCCATCACTCGCACGGCTTGCATTGCGGCTGCCACACTCGCGTATTTCTTTTTGCCGATGGTGAGTCCTGCGACCATCGCGACGAGCGCGGCGCCCATTGCCGCGGCATACGCGGCGGCTGAGCCGCCTCCGGGCGTCGGGGTGGGGGCGGCTAACTCTTCGATGAAGGAAACAGGCTGAGGCGAGGCGAGGCGCGATGCGGGCGCGTCGTGGAGTCGCGTTTCCAAAACCTGTTGATTGTCGAACGCGTCCAGTTGCAAATACCAGACCGCCGCGTCCGTCAGTGCCTCTTGCGGAATCAATCCGACGAGTTCGCTGTGATGAATACGCACGCCATATCGTTCAGCTTCACGTCGGATCATCTCGACCACGCGCGCGATCGGCGTGTCGCGAAAGTCTGTGAGATTCATCGAGACCTGCGCCCTGCCCTCCACGAGCAACCCAAGCCCTTTCACATTTCGCAGTCCGCCCGACGAGTGACGAATGGCTTTGGCGATTTTCTTCGCGATGTCCACATCGTCGGTGGTGAGATAAACATTGAAGGCGATGAGCGGATTGCGCGCGCCGATGACAGTTGCACCCGCCGCGCCAAGTTTTGCGGGACCAAAATCCGGCGCGCGATTTGGATCGGATTCGATTTCGGATTTCAATCCCTCGTATTGACCTTTGCGGATGTTTTCGAGATTGGCGCGTTGGGGATGCGTTGCCGCCGCTTCATACAAATAGACGGGGAGGTTGAGTTCGTTACCCACGCGTTGACCTAACCTTTTGGCGAGCGCGACACACTCCTCCATGCTGACGCCGCTCAACGGGACGAAGGGAACAACATCCGTCGCGCCGATGCGCGGATGCTCGCCCGTGTGGTTGTTGAGGTCAATCAGTTCGGCGGCGGTCTGGATGGCGCGGAACGCGGCTTCCTCCACCGCCTCAGGCGGACCTGCAAAAGTGAGCACTGTGCGGTTGTGGTCGAGGTCGGAGGAACGATCAAGCAAACGCGCGCCTTCGACAGAAGTGATGGCGGCGACGATCTGATCTATCACTTCGGGCCGCCGCGCTTCGGAAAAGTTGGGGATGCATTCGATGAGGTTGGTCATGTTGTCTCGTAGGTGGAGATTGGTAATTAAGGGTTGGTGAGGTAATTATAAAGGGTGAAAGGAAAGAAGAGAGAGGGGATTCCTGAAAATTAGGGATTGCAACGAAGAGGCAGGTACGATATAGTTTAAGCAATGGATTCTCGGTTAGAGATAGGAGATCGGCAATGACAGTAGGCATAAAAGGTAGAAATCCAAAAAACTTTTACGAATATGTACTTATAGATGGAAACACAAATACTTCCATTCAACAATACGTTGAAAGTCCTGCCTTGGCTTTTTTGAATTACTGTTTGGCTTCAGAAAATGCTATCACAAATTGCCGACAGAATTTTGCAAAAACAAGCAGAGGCACGACAAACTTAAGGCATATATCGGTCGCAATGTTACCATCTATTATGGGACACTTCGAAACTTATCAAAGGTTTCTGTTTGCAGGAACATTTGATTTAAGCAGCCTCATCACGGACTTCAATGCTGACGCATTTTTCGGCGAAACAAAAGAAAAAGAACAAGAACAAGGAAAAAAACAGGAAAAAGAACCAGAAAAAAAGCTTCCTAAAGGACTAGGAATTAGGTCTGGGGGAAATAATATTCCCATAGGCATTAATAGTTTATTAGGCTACAGAGGAACAAAAAACATAAGCATTGGAATATTATTAGCTGACAATCTTAGCGAGTGGCACAATCCAAAAACAGTTAATAGATATTTCAGGTCATTTGGTTTCAATACCGACGTGTACAGCAATAGGGATCGAGCCAATTTAGATGTATTATGGTGTCAAGTACCCATTTTATATACCAATGATAAATAGACACGCTTCGCAGTCAG
>CAZIYY010000111.1:0-11068 GCA_964543585.1 uncultured Anaerolinea sp.
AAGCAGGATTGCCTATCTGATAAACTTTACTTATTTATGAGAGGCACTGTAGTTGCCCGACAATGAGCCAAGCATACGACCAAAATCCCCTACGTGCAAGGTGAAATTCATTGCAAAGCGCCCCCTGGTCGTCCTGAAACAACAAACATATCCTGCGTTTACGAAATGACAAACTCTCCCAACATGCAAAACCGGATAAACTCTATGAGGTTTTGTTTTGCATCACCCGCAAAATATTCGAAGGGCAGAATGGCTGAAACATTGTATTCATGGTCCACCAGCCCATCGCGAATCAATGCCTTTTCTGCCGGTGAAAGCCATTCCGGCAGGTCATCTTCCAGGCTTGCGCCTCTGTCAGGATTTACGTCGGGGATGTCGTCCAGTGACATTTCAAGGGCAATCGCCATCGCTAGCGCATCTATCGCCTGCACAACCTGTCCTTCATTCCGCAGATAGGTCCCATCCCAAACGCCATGGGCTGCGTCCTCGTAGGCTGGCTGGCGCAGGTTATGGATGAATGGAGGCAGTGTTCCCATAGGCTGCCAGCCATAGAACCTGGCAAGGCTCAATATCTTCGACCAGGATTCCCTGCTCAGTTCCTGGAGCGATTCGGTTGTGTGGCTGGAAAAAAGTAGATAGCTCATGTGAGGTTCATCCTGATCCTGTTTTGATCTTTGGGAGGGCTAAAAGAATAGGCTGATCCTATCCTCGCCATAGAGAACATGGAGTTCATTGAGAAAAATCTCTGATTTCTCCGTGCGCTGTGGCAAGCCCACGGCATTATCCGCTCTCTGATCTTTTCTACAGGACGGTAATCATAACGAATCTACGCGGTTGTATAAAATTAAATTCATTGCGAAATGCCCCACCCGTCCACGCCTTCGGCGGGCGATTTTTATTTCAGGCGCGTGCACAGGTGAAGGCGATCAGTCGCATCTGAACCCAAGCCGGGCGGCTTCGTGCCGCCCGTGCGCAATCCCGCTGGCACGAAGCCAGCGAGGCAGCCTTCTCAACTGATATAATCCCGCCAATCAATTGACCTCTTTCATAAGTGATCCTTTGCCTAGCCACACACCTGCCTGATTTGCTTAGCAAATCACGGGCAGTGCCAGGGGAGACCACCGAGACTTTTGAGAATAACTCATTTTTCTCTGTGGCGAAACGACTTTCGCAAGAGGTCTAATAAAGCGATGGTGCCAGATTGGAGAGCGTCCTATGAATATAGGCCGTTATGAAGTAATACAGGAACTGGGTCAGGGCGGAATGGCAATGGTGTACCTGGCACGTGATCCTTACATCAAGCGCCAGGTTGCGGTCAAGGTGTTGCCGCGCCAGTTTACTTTTGATCCTCAATTTCGCGCGCGCTTCCAGCGGGAGGCGGAGGTGATCGCTACTTTGGAGCACCCCGCCATTGTCCCGGTGTATGATTTTGGGGAGGAGGACGACCAGCCGTTCATCGTGATGCGCTACATGCCCGGTGGGACATTGGCTGACCTGCTGGAAAAAGGTCCGCTGCCCATCCCTGAGATTTCGGCGCTCTTCGAACGAATCGGGTCGGCGCTGGACCATGCTCACAGTCTGGGAGTCATTCATCGCGATATCAAGCCGGGGAATATCCTGTTCGATTCGCAGCGCGTGAGCTATTTGTCGGATTTTGGCATCTCGAAACTTGCAGAAGCCACCGCCTCCTTAACCGGCACGGGAATCATCGGCACGCCTGCATATATGAGCCCTGAACAGGCACAAGGGGAGAAGAACCTGGATGGGCGCTGCGACATTTATTCGTTGGGCGTGGTACTCTTCCAAGCCCTGACCGGCGAACTGCCTTACAAAGCAGATACACCCATGGGCCAGGCGATGGCGCATATTATCGAGCCGGTGCCGAGCCTTTTGGAACGCAAGCCGAATCTGCCTCCCACCTTTGAACGCATCATCCACAAGACGCTGGATAAATCTCCCGACAATCGTTATCAGACTGCCAGCCAGTTGGCGCAGGCGATCCACGCGGGCGAGAAGGAGCCAGTGATCCGGACGGTTCCCGCGCCGCCTGAAGGCAATATGGCTGAACCGGCGGGAGGGACATCCGTCGAACTGGGCAAGTATTCCGTTCCGCCTATGCACAATCCTGCTGGCTTCGTGCCAGCGGAGCAGCCTGTTCCCAAGGAGGATGCGCGCTCTTCAGGCCCCTCAGCGATGCCTCCTGTGGCTGCCAAGAGGAAGGCTTCTCTTCCAGGATTGGCAGGTGGGATCAGCGTCCTGGTTCTTTGCCTGTGCGCTGCCCTGATTGGCGGGTTGGCATCCGGGCTCATTCCCAATCCTTTCAGCGGCGCGCCTGTCCAGCTCTTTACAACGGTCCCCTCCGAATCTCCCGCCTTGACCTCTGTGGGCACAGTCCCCACCTTGAACGAGGTCACCCAAACGATCCTGCCACCGGAAGAGTCGCCTGCAGCGTTGGTCACTGCCAGCGCGACCCCCATACTGGCACCTACTGCTGAGGCCACGTTAACGCAATCCGGGGAATCACTACTCCCTTATTTCACGGCAACAACGAATATGTTATGCCGGGAGGGACCCTCGACACAGTACGTCGATCGCTGGCAGCTTAACGCAGGCGAAATTGTGCAGGTGCTTGCCCAATGGCAGGCAGATTCCCATTGGCTGCTGGTGGATATTGATGCCCCTGCTACCGCGACGCGTACAGACTGTTGCTGGGTTGGCGGCGAAGGAACCTTGAATGTATCCCTGGACCAGATCAAGACCATCAACTTTCTGCCAGATCGCCTGGATTGCTCGGCAGTTAAGTGAGTAACATATAGCCGAACAAACATACGAGGGGACAACCTCATGATGGTGTGAATAATAAACCCAATATCAGCAGGCTCATTGATTGACACACCCTCCCTGTTCGATTATCCTTCTCATGTCCGGGCAGGCCCGGCGCGGCAGAGCCTGCCGAATCCCGCCAGGGTCGAAAGACAGCAACGGTAAGGAAGTGTTTCTGGGTGCCGCCGGTCACCTGCCCGGATATTCATTCATCCTTTATCCTTTCTATTTATGTCCCGCTTCCTAAAAATAATCATTCCCCTCGCACTCGGCATCGCGCTCGGTCTACTTTACGGCTGGGTGATAGACCCCGTTGATTTCTTCGACCTCACACCCGATACATTACGAGCAGACTATAAAGCCGATTACGTCCTGATGACCGCGGAAGCCTATCACGTCGAACAGGACCCCGCGCTTGCCGCGCGCCGCTTGGCCATCTTAGGCTCCCAATCCCCCTCCGCCATCGCTGAGGATGGACTCGCATACGGACGCGCAAATGGATTCGCCAACTCAGATATCGTCCTCATACAGGAACTCGTCACAGCATTACAAGCCTGGAGCGGAATTCCGTGAGAAGAATCCCCTGGGATATATTGCTTGCGCTTCTTTTTGGATTTGGACTTGGCCTCACGTACTCGTGGGTAATCTCCCCCACACGCGTCATTGACTCGGAACCTGCCGCCTTACGCGCCGACTTCAAAGATCACTACCGTTCGGCAATTGCCGCGTCATACGCTTCAACCGGAAATCTACCACGCGCACGAGCAAGGCTTTCGCTGTTGGGCGATGCCGAGCCCATCGAAGCATTGAACGCGCAGGCACAGCGCATGCTTGCAAGCGGTCAGTCATTGGAAGGGGCAGATCAAGCCGCCGCGCTTGCATCCGCTTTGGGTCAAAATAGCATTGTTTCGGAAACATCCACGCCGACCATTGAAACCATAAATGACACAGCCAGCGCATCCACTTCGACATTCCCCCCGCCTCCATCCGACATGCCCATTCAAACAACGGAAACACAACAACCCGTTGAAACGCAACCTGCGGTCAGCACAGCCACGCCCCGCCCCACGCGCACCTTCATCCCAACGCCCGGCGAACCCTTCACATTGACCGGGCAGGAAACGGTCTGCGACACCAATCTCCCCGATGGACTACTACAGGTACTGATACTAAATTCAAACCGCAGGCAAATGCCCGGCATCGAGATTCTCATCACCTGGGACGGCGGCGAAGAAAATTTCTTCACGGGTCTCAAACCCGAACTCGGCAACGGCTATGCAGATTACAGCATGACGCCTGATATTATTTACGCCGTTCAACTTAAACTGGGCAGTGACATCGCATCAGGATTAACCGCGCCCGCCTGCCAGACATCCAGCGGCGAGGCTTTCTTCGGGGGGATAAAACTTACCTTCCAGCAACCCCAATGATTTCGGGCTGCGAAATCCTCGCAGAGGGAGCGGGGTGAGGACATGCGCTCTGTCCGAACGTAGACGAAGCGCTCCTGCGGAACGCCACCGAGAGCATGGAATTTGCATCTAGGGCATTGTATTACTGTTCGCCCAATCATTCCCGAGCCTCACCTCCACATCCACTGTAGAGGTCGGGTCAGGCTGGATCAGGATTTGTGTGCTTGAGTTGATCCCAAATAAAGCCTGCAGGTATTTCAATGTATAAAGTTTTGGCGAATGCAAAACAATAACAGTATGATCATACGCCCGGTCTGCCGTCCCGATTTCAGTCACGGCAAGACCCTGCCCCAAAAAATAATTTCCGGTGGTTGTGTCCAAACCGGGCGCGAACGAACCGTTCAGCAATCGTATGCGCGCCGCATCTGTTTTTGCCAGAGCAACTGGGTCGCCCTGCGCCGCCAGCGGACTTAGTGCGCCTCCCGAAGTGAAAACTTCATCGCGCAAAACGCGGATCTTATCGGGCAGTGGCTTCATGATGCTGGCAGGCTGTCCGCCCAAAGTGACGCTATCCAGGGTGACCATGCTGTAATCAATCACGCCCTGCTTGATGCTCGTTACAGGAATATCCCTTGCCAGGACTCCCAACTCAATGGCGGTATCGAATGGCATATTTGTCTTGATGCCTGCGGAAAATTCATTATAGAACTGCTGGGCTTTTCCCAAAAGCACGGGAAAGTTTTCAGGGCTAAGCACTTTATCGCGGATCGCAATAATAACTTTTTGCTGGCGCCTGGAACGGCCGATATCGCCATCATCGCCTTTGCGATAGCGCGCGTACGCCAGGGTCGCTTCGCCTCTCAGGTGACGCATCCCGCAACAAGTGATCTTTACCTTGTCCGTGCCCGCGCCGACGGGATCCAGCCTCAACTCTTCATCCGAGTAAATGTCGATTCCGCCGATCAAGTCAATGAATTCAACGAATGTATTAAAGTCAACCTGGGCATAATAATCAATCGGCACACCGATGAATTGTTCGACGGTCTTCCTTGCAAGTTCGGGACCGCCGCCCGGTAGTTTATGGCCCTCACCCGATGAATAGGCGGTATTGATACGGCTGTATCCGAAGCCCGGAATATTCACCCACATATCGCGCGGGACGGAAAGAATCCCTGCGGTCTTTGTGAGCGGATCAACCGTCAGCAGGATCATTGTATCGGAGCGCGGCGCGCCCTCATTTGCCACCCAATCTCGAAAATCAAGACCAATGATGAGGATGGTGATACGGCTCGCTCCATCCCAAGCGGGAGGTAAATTCGAATTGGGAATATTGATTGGAGGAGGCAAATCATCCACATTCGGAACGGGCGTGCCATCATTGCTCAGTATAGGTCCGTTATTCCCGGCGGTCACAGTGCCGCAAGTGGAGGGAGGACTGCCAGGCAAAGGTGTTATTCTCCAACAGGTAACGATGCCGCGCACAAAGTAAAAACCACCCACTGTCAGCGTGAGGGCAAATACCCAGAATACGATCTGACCCATGGAGGGACGTCCGAATTTTATGTTTTTGAGAAAGTTCATTTCGTTCATACGGGTTTCATATATACCATATCCAAGCCGAGTCGTTCCAAGCCTTCCCTTGCCCAATGTTGAAGCAGGGCTGAATCTTCATCCATGACTTTCATCATCACGGGGATGGCACGGGGATCACGGATCTCCGCCAGCGCGCGCAACGCATGGATGCGCGCGGACTGCGACGCGCTTTTCACAACTTCAATCATGGATGGAACAGCCGAGCCTCCAATTTTGACCAGCGCGTTCACCGCCAGATTACTGACCATTGAATCTTCATCGCTCAACGCGCGGACGAGAGGCTGGGTCGCGCTTTCATCGGGTTTGAGTGCCAGCCCAAGCGCGGCGCACTGACGCACTTCGGAGGCAGGGTCGCTTAGAAACGGGACCAGCCATTCAGTCCGCGAAAGAGGTGATTGCGCGAGCGCGCGTAATGCCCACCAACGAGAGTCCGCATCCGCAGAGTGAGTCAAATCCAATAACGCGGGAATCGATTCTTCGCCTAACTCGATCAATGCCGGGAGCGCCTTCTCTGCGCGCCTCTCGTCTCCGCTGGTTAAATCGTTCAACAGGTTTTGCAATGCGTTCACGTTATTTCGCGGGAGGCGGGACCGGCAGTTCGCCTTCAGCTACGCTCACCCACTTATCGCCCTCTTCGATCAACATGACCGGGATGTCGTCCACGATGGGATATTTGCGGGCGCAATCCTGGCAAATGAACCAGGCATCCTTATGCAGTTTGAGTTCGCCGCCTGTCGTGCGAACGCAATTGGGGCAACGCAAAATTTCGATCAGTGTTTCGCTAACCATTGATACTCCATTTCTTAACAGCGGAAGATTTTACCACGCGAGACTTAGGTCACGCTTGCGAAGTCCCGGTAGGGGGAAGCGTAACCTACGAAGCAGGGTTGTTACAGAGGCTTTTCTCTTTTGCCAATTTTTCAGGGTTCTTTGAATCGGGCCCATACTGGCAAATTGCCTGCCAGGGTTCGTAATGCGTGGTAACCTGATCCTGGAAAAGGACTCCGCCATCGCGCCAGACAGTTCGTGTGACCGTTACATCCGCGCCGTTTGCCGCATAATCCACCTGCTTCATCTCATTCTTTTTCAATTCGGGGTTTTCTTCGAAGGAAGGCGGCGGGGCCGAGACGACATTGACTGGACCGGTTGTATCCCAGGTGACAGAACGCCCATCTTTCGTGGAATAGAATTTCCACGTCAGTGAGCCGCTGCCCATATAGGTCTCCATCAGAATCCAATACGGCGAATCGTTCTTGAATTTGAAATCAACCAGCGGGAAATAAACAGTTGCATCCAAGCCTGCCAAACGAGGATCTACTGCCCCGCTGGCTGTCTTTTCATAATAGGAAACACGATAGGCATGTGAATAACGTTCAACGATGGGGAAGCCTGCATCGAACACCGCGCGGAAAAGAGTCGTGCTCACTTGGCAGACGCCTCCGCCAACGCCTTTGATCGTGCGGCCGCCATAAATGATCAATGCTTCTGCAAATCCATTTTCAAGGCTTACGTCTCCCATCGTCTCACCCATCGAGAATGTCGCGCCAGGCGCGACGAGTACGCCATGAAAACGCGCGGCCGCGGCCTCAATATTATGGATACGCTGTTCGCTCGAACCAAAGAAATAGGATGACTCTTCCCAGATCAATTCTGTGATTCCAAGTTCCTGAGCTGTTGCAGCACCAGAGACTTTTGGCTGCGCTTCATTGATAACGAGAGAAACTGTATGCTCGCCGCGCAGTAACGCATCATTGATCGCTTTGATGCTGGCTTCCACATCCATGGCGCGGCCGATCTTCGAATCTTCCTTCAAATCCAGTTGGCGCGTTTCATCGTTGAAGATGAATCTTGCATCAGCAGGCAAACGATCCACCTGCATCTTGATCGGCGCGAGCAGATCGCGCAGTCCGCCTGGGTTGAGAACAACTTGGACTCCGGGCTGGTCCCCATTTTGGACGCGCTGTACGCCGAGCAAATTCGCGAGAATCTCGACATTGTAAACATAAGGACCGGGGTCGCCTGCGGACGCATTCGGGATCATAAGCGTAAGCGGCTGGCTGAGGACCTGGCGCGCCACATCTGCCTGTCCGCCGACGTCCAGGATTTGCGGCTGGATTTCCTGAACCACCAGCGGCACTTCACCGTCACTAAAAGTCTGCAATTGCGCGCCGAGATAAATGAGCGTGGCTTCGATCTTCAACTCACGCCCCACCTGACCGGGATGCGCGACTACATTCGTGCCCTCAAGATTCAAGCCCGCTTCTACAACGGCTTGATTCACCTGCGTTGAAATTTGACTTAAATATTGAAACGCGACTCGCTGATCGAAGATGATCACGGGTGGGACGTTGACGCCCGCGCCGCCCGCGCGTACCTGACCGGCTAACGCGCCGAACAAGCCGCCGCTTCTTCCCAGTCTGTAGGCTGTCACCGCGCTGGACGACGGATCGAATACCATGCCGAGTTCTGCAGGAGTCGCGACCCAGGCCTTTTCTCCGTCACGAAAAAGGATTTTTCCGTTTATTGGGTAAGATAGAGTCTGGTTCAACTTGACTGCCGCTTCATCTCTCGAAAGACCGGAAAGGTCCACGCCCGCAACTGAAACGCCGGGGAAGATGCGTCCTGCATACATAAGTTGATAGCCCACTGTCCATGCAATGATCACCATAAAAAACAACACAGCGCCGCTGATTAGCGCGGCGACGATTTGTGGAAATACGGGGGTCCTTTGATAGGGGTAGGAGACAGTAGCCATTGTTGAAAATTATACCTTGTCCAGTCATCGCTTACGCCGCCATCCCAGCGGCTGTTTAGCAGTAGACATTTACTTAAGACGTTAAGCTTTAGCGGTAGGCATTCAATTGAGACGAAACGCGAAAATCATTTGTTCCCACAAGCGCTCCCATCGGGGTCTCAGACCGTGATGGAGCATACTATTAATCAGCGCCAAAAGCTGGCAACTCTATTTTTTCATCGGCAGTTTGAACCACGTAATAGGGCATCCATGCAACGCCGAACAAATTGACGAATACATCCGTCTTCCTCGGCGTCACCGTTACCTCCGTGATGTCGCTTACCACTTGTCCCCAGCGGTCATTGATCTCAGTCGTGATTTCCTCGCGGCGTTTTTCAACGTCTTTAATTTGCTGATTGTACATTGAGATGGCATCCACCGATTCTTCGACTTCGGCCTTGGCTTGTTCGGTCATGCGGCGTTTTGTCAACGAAGAGGAAAGTTTCCGTGTGCTGCGGCTGCCGGTAAATACGCCGAGAATATTCTCCGCGTGCGTGCCTGCCTCCTCCACTTTGCGATGGGAAAGTTCGGACTCATCTTCGCGGAGTTCGCGCTCTTCACGCGCAAGTTTATCTTCGAGTGTTTTGAGTTGACGGTCAAGCGGCGCAATCTTTTTGGCGATCTCTGCATCGCGCGCGGCGCGGGCGGCATCCGCGCAGGCTCGCATGAATTCCGCCTGGCTGACATCGGGTCCCGCAAAGACTTTAAGAGTCTGATTTGCGCGCGCCATGACAGATGAATTGCGTAGGACCCAATCGGCAAAATCTTTTTGCAGGGAAGCCATCAATTTGGCATCGTTCAACGGGGAGTCAATCATGCCGAAACGCGCGGAAGGCGCGGGAGAAGTATCTACATTATCGAGCGAGTCAGCGCTGAATGCATGTTCATCCCAGCGCACGGAGCCGCGCCTTTCAAGCGTCACAACCAGCGCGGCGCGCGTGACTTCGCTATCCACGCCGAGTTTGCGGTCAAGGATACGCGCTTGCGCAGAGGCAGCCAACACTGGACGATACACGACACCGTCAATCATTGCTTCGGATGGCATGGCTTGTCCTGAGGCTTTGAATGCTTCGGGCAGGCTGTAATTTTGCGGGAGGAAATATTCGCGAATGCCCGTGGGGAGGGAAGGTTTGGTGATGGAGGATTGAGAATTGGGTGCTTCGGCTGGAGATTGCCGATTGACGATTGACGATTTGCGATTTGGAGTTTGAGATTGACGATTTGAATCTGCAAGAGGTGTTGATGCCATGAAGGATTGAGGGGTCGATTCAGCGGAGGCGACGCGCGAGGAAACGGCAGCAGATTGAGGCTTGGAAGGCAGCGAAGCGTCTGCATTGGCAAGTTGATTGAGGGCAGGAATCTGGGTCCGAGTCATCGGTCCCGCAAGGAAGTTCATCGCCCAGCGTGTTTGGAATAACGCGGGCTGTTTGGCGTGGACGTTGTGCAAAACAAAAACGCGTTTGCCAAGCGACGAAATTAATTTGTCAAAGATATTTCGTGAGACGCCGCCCGCCGCGCTTTCGAGTCCGTCGAGCAATCTGTTTTTGTCCTGCTCGGTTTGCAGTTTGCCGATGAACCAAGTGCCAGCGTTCGAGAGGGCTTTGTAATCAACATCAACGGGATTCTGCGTGGCGAGCAAAAGGCCGAGACCAAAGGCGCGTGCATTTTTCAACATGCGAAGAAGTGGTCCCTTGGATGGCGGGTTGCGCTGCGGAGGCATGTAACCAAAGATTTCATCCATATAGAGGAGCGCGCGCAGGGAGGTCGCGCCTTTTTGCATGCGCATCCATGTTTCGACTACCGAAAGCAGAAGCGTGACGAAGAACATTCGCTCGGTATCTGAAAGATGCGCGAGATAAAAAATACTGTGGCGCGGGCGGCCATCTTCTGTGAACAGCATGGATGCGATATCGAGTGATTGACCTTCACGCCAGGTTTCGAATGCGGGCGCTGCGAGGATGTTATTCAGAACCATCGCAAGTTCCATGCGGTCTTTGGCGGGGAAGAAAGTATCAACAGGGAAGGCGCCAAGTTTATCGAACGGAGGCGTTTGCGTTTGCAGGATCAATTCGTTTAAGTCAACATCCCTGCCCTGACTCCACGAGTTCTCAAAAATATTTGAAAGCAGAATATGTTCGCGCGAACGAAGCGGGTCAATATCTTCATAACCGACAAGCCCCAGCAAAGCCGTGACCGTGCTGGAGATTCTCTCACGCAATATTTCGCGATTTTCCTTCCACGGTAATTCCGGCACAGCCAGCGATGATAAGACACTGACAGGGATACCGGAATCAGAACCTGGTGTATAAATCGCGAACTGCGCGGCGTTCTTGAGCGCCAGCACGCGCTCCTGCGGAATTCCCCATTCCTTCAATCCGTTGCGCCACAAGTTGGATGATTCCATTGCAGCCTGATCGAGCGTTTTGCCGGCGCGCCGCGCCGACTCGGA
>CAZIYY010000111.1:11078-16868 GCA_964543585.1 uncultured Anaerolinea sp.
AAATCCTGCGGAGCAAGATCGGGGAAATGCAGCAATAAATTTGTGAGGTCGCCTTTGGGATCAATGATAATTGCCGGGATACCTTTCAACGCGGCTTCTTCGAGCAAGGCAATACACAAGCCCGTTTTCCCTGAACCGGTCATGCCTGTGACGACGGCATGAGTCGTTAAGTCGGCGGGGTCGTAGGTGACTTGTTTGGCAGTTACAGCTTGTTTTGCGGGATCGTATGCGCGTCCCAGATAAAAGTTCGAATCGGTCATAAAGGTCTCCTGCGCGAATTTAGAACGAACGTGCTAGGACTTAATGTACTCCATTTTCCCGCATCTTTCAAGTAAAGCCTCATTAAAAATTCTTGCGGAGGCAAAACCTCCGCAAGAATTTGTCACCCGATTACTGCTTCAGCCATGCCCGCTGTTTTCATTCTCGTTGCCGACGCCGTGATCGTTGCCATTCTCAGTTTCATTTCCGTTTTCGTTGTGATTCTCATTTTCATTCTCATTCCCGTTATAAGTACTGTTGCCGTTCTCGTTACTATTGCCGTTGCCGCCATCATTCGAATCTGAACCATTACCGCTGTTGGAACCGCCATTTACAAACTCGATCTTCGTCACGATGAAAACGCCATCCGAATTGAAATATCCTTCTACAATGACAGCCGCGCCGATCACGGGCGTTCCGATGATCTCGGCATTGCTCACATCGGCTGCAATGCCATTGATCGTCCACAAATCGCCATTCATTGATTCGACAATGCCATCGAAGGATTCTTCGGTTGGCTGGAATGCAGGCGCGGGCGTTTTTGTCGCTTCGACTTGAGGCGCTTCATTTTCGGACCCTGAACCTGGCGCCTCGTTCCCTGACGGATTCGCTTCCCCATTATTTTCCTCTTCGCCTTTCGGCAAACTCGCGCCGGGAGGGAGCAACTCAATGCCATCAGCCCTGACTGTTTCGTTACCCTGCGTGAGACCGGTCACGCGCACTGCCGAGCCAATAGCAACCGGCTCTTGGGGCAAATCCGTTTGGGGGGAGATAATGACTGGGATTCCGGCGACCAGCCACTGGTTCCCGTTTTGACGCGCAACCCGTCCCGCAAAATCCACTTTGACAGAGCGTCCTTCTACAAAGAGTTCGCGCAGTTCCTCGAGGCGTTCATTCTCGTATTCAACTTCGAGAGATTCGCGTTTTTGCGCATCGAACGAGAAGAGCAATTTAACATCTTCCCACGTGCGCTTGACCGGATAAAGATTATCGCCGGGCAGTGTCGTGGATGCGGCGCGCACCAAGCCCGTCCCGCTCGCGAAGACAAGTGCAAGAACAGCCAATGTTACCGCGAGGCGTCGCAACGAAGCAAACCAAAGCCGACGTAAAGCCGGTGTGGCTTTCGCTGCACCCATTGCCGCCGCGCGTTGAAGCAACTTTGCGCGGTTGCGCCGCAAAACATCGGCAGTGAGATCGGGAACAGACATCGTTCTTGCTTTTACCGATGTCTGAAGAATCGGACGAAGTTCATCGGCAATGTCGGGATAACGGAGCAGCACGGCTTCAGTGTCCGCGCCTTTTTCAATATCCTGCAAACAATTTTCCAAAGCGTCATACAAATTATTCATGGGAGACCTTCCCGATCTGGCGTTGAAGCGATGCCAGCGCGCGGAATTGGAGAGCCTTCACGGCGTTGGTGTTTTTCTTCAAGTGAGTTGCGGTTTCTTCGATGGAATAGCCCTGCCCGAATCTCAAAGCCAGCACGTGTTGTTGTTCAGAGGTCAGTTGAGCGTATGCTAGTTGAACGGTTCGCCTCTGCTCGCGAAGATCCACCTCTGCATGAATGCCTGGGGCTCCGTCCGGTATGGATTCAGGTAACGCCTCCATGGGCCTGCGATATCGGCGGCGCAAATGATCGTTCACCGCGTTCGACGCGGTTGCGATCAGCCAACCCTTTAGGCTGGTTCGCGGACCCTGCCGTTTTTGCGCGGCTTCAAGCAGGCGCACGAAAACATCACTGGCAATATCTTCCGCTGTTGTGTCGTCGTTGATCCGATAGCGGACGTAACGATAGACTTCCGGGAAATATTGGTCGTAGATTGCGCCTATGGCTTGAGCGTCCAATTTTTGCAAGCCATCCAGCGCGCGGTTTTCGTCGTATATAGACATAGTCAGCGTTGCCCCCGACTTCAGGGCTGGTATCATAATATTCCTTGCAACTTGCATTTTGAGTATATCATCCTTCACAGACGTTCATTAGCGGCTTTCAATTGAGAGTGGTTCACTTGCGAGTGGCGGCGCAACGATTTCAAAAACCACCGCCTGGTCGTCGCGATAGACTTCCTTCATTCCAGAATCTTCGCTTGCGACGCGCAGGAAGTCTCGGTGATTCAAGTCGGTATGCGCGTACTGCGAAGCAAAAGTCCTGGCGATGATCTGCGAGGGATTTTCCACATCCCCCTGCGTTATGTCAACCCAGAGAGCGTAGAGATCGGAATCGTAGAGTTGCATATAAGTTGGATCGAGACCGATCAAATAAGTATTATGCGTGTTATAGAAGAACAGGCGCGGGAAATCGTCCCAATCCGTTTGGAAGACACGCGCGCCAGCGGGAGTATTTTTCTCCAGCCATGCAGACGCGCCGGAGTACAAGCCATAAGGCTTTGACCTGTCTATCGCCGCGCGCGCAAGGGGAATTGATCTGGCAATGCTGACAGCGACTACCAGCGACAGCAGTATCAGGCGCGCTTGAACGCGCGCTCTCCAGAAGAAATTATCTCGTGACGAGTCCGCTGATTTGTCGGGAAATAATTGAAAGTCCATGAGAAGAGGCGACCAGGCAAACGCCGCAAAGATGAGCGCAAAGGGAGGAAAGTATTCCACGAAACGGCGCGCTTGAAAGAGCATGAGTCCAAAGAGGAGTGCAGAGAGCAAGCCAAACGCGGTACGCGCATCCATCTTGCGATCCGCGAGTCCCAGGGCTAGTGATCCACTTGTGAATGCGACGAGGGCAGGAAGGGAGTTATCCAAAAGTTGTTTCGTCTCGTAGGGGAACCATTCGTTGCCAACGCGCACAGAAGTTGCATCCGCGAGTTTGGGCAAAATATGACGATAAGAAAAAATGATGTTTTCAGGAAAGTATGGGTTAATGAGTATACCGAGAAGAATTCCGCCAGTCACGTAGAGCAACGGCCGAAGTTCAAGACGATGTTCCATAAGTGCAATTGCGATGAGATGTAAAACAGCCAGGGCGATGATGAGGGGAAAGGCATCATACAACCATACGTAAACAAAAGACAAAATTGCGAGATGTTTATGCTTCCCCTCAAGAAGCCAGGCGCATGCAAGCGCCAGGCCAGCCAGTGAAAGCGATTGCGCCCGCGTAATGCTCATGCGATACAGGAAGGCATCTGAAATTCCAAGCAGGGCTAACGTCCACAGCCATGCATACGGCACGCGCTGTCGATGAAAGAGAACCCATACTGCAAGGAAAGCAAGGCTCGCAAACGTAACTGCCGCCCATTTCGCGCCGACGCGTAAATCGCCAAACGTAAATGGGATTAATGCAACATGGAAAAGAAAATGATGGTCGTAGAATTCGCGTTGATTGAGAATGGTGAGGGGAAGCCAGTGAAAGCTTGGTTTCAATCCCTCCGTGCGCATGAGCCAGGCAAGTTTGATGTGGTAATAACCGTCATTATCGGGGAGATCAGGGGAAGCAAATTGCACAATTGCCATGCCCATAAAAAACAAGGCAAACAATAACAGAGGGAGAAGAACTGAATAAAACCGTTTCGGCATTTGGGTATTCATAAATATCAGCGATTAGTATAACTCGCCTGGAGCGCTTACAAACTCCAGACGAGTGTTCAAACTTCTAGTTTATACAGGCGTGACGATCAGCCGTCATTGTCGTTGCCGCCACCCCCGCCATCATCGTTCCCGCCGCCATCATCGCTTCCTCCGCCGCCATTGTCGTTGCCACCGTTGTCTTCGTCGCTGGAATTGGTATTGTCATTGACGCTGGAATCATCCTCATTGTCATTGCTGCCATTATCGTCGTTGACGTTTGCATCATTGCTGTTGTCGTCGTTGTCATTATCATCGTTGACGTTCTCGTCATCGCTGTTGTCATCATTGGAATTGGCATCGTTAGCGTTAGCGTTGTCGTTGATATTGGAGTTGTCCTCATTATCGTCATTGGAGTTTGCATCGTTCGAACTGCCACCCCCTCCAAACAAAGGCAATGTGGACAGGTCTTGCGCGCTGGGCGTTTTCACACCGGATAGCGTGAAAGAGCCGTCCTGGTTTACAACTCCCTCCAACTTGATCCGGTCGCCAACATTGAAGGGACCGTCGCGCACAACGGTGGGGTCTACAGTAATAGCCTGGCCGTTGATAACCCATTGGTTGCCGGTAATACTTTGTACCAAGCCTGTAAAAGCCACCGGCATGGCTTGTACCTTGTCACCCCCGATGCTGGTCAGGGGTGTAGCTGTTCCACTACATGCGCCCAGCAATACCGTGAAAATGGTCAAAACGAACATAAGAAAACGGGGAGTCTTTTTCATGGTTTACCTCTTTTGAATTGGTTTCACTCAAATAGTCGCCAGAGGCGCGCTAAAGTTACGGCATGTTAACGAAAAACCTCCGCGGCTTCGCGGAAGGTGAAAACATCAAGACGAAATTCTGTCACGTGGACGGGTTATCCAGCCTTATTCCATGTCCGCGCACGGTGGCGATATATTGGTGCGTCGGGTCGAGCGCGGCCAGGCGGTCGCGCAGCCTGCGGATCAACGCGTCCAACGCCTGGTCTGAAACGCCTGCGGACTGTTCATCCCCCCATACTACGGCAACAAGGTCAGGACGGGTAACTACCTGTCCCTTGCTTTCATAGAGCAGCCATAGCAACTTGAATTGCTGCGCCGAAAGAGGCGGGACGAGCTGCTGTTGATTGACCCAAACGCGGCGTGATTTCTGATCCATCATCAGACGGCCGGGTTTGCCGCCCTTCAGCAACGGCATGGTCGCATCTGAGGTAAGAAAGAGAAACTGCTGCGCCAGCGCCACAGATAGCAAATCGCCATCCTGCAAAACGACGGGAGCGGATAAAGGAGTCCCGTTATGATTGGTGCCGTTCTTGCTCCCCAGGTCTTCGAGAATAACTCCTTCGGGAGTTGGCGTCAGGCGCGCGTGAAAGCGCGAGATTTGGCGGTCTGCGACCACCACATCACACGTAGACTCGCGCCCAAGCACAATCGTCTGCCTCAACTGCCAACGCTGACCTTTCAGCGGTCCTTCCTGCGCCACCAGCAGAGGATAATCTTCCTGCGATTTTTTCATGACTGACTCATAGTATGATTTTGTTGCACGTCAACTGCCGGCCAACAAGGTATATTATAATCATATAGCATAAACACGCGTTTCTGCGCAGAATTATACGCCGAAATAAATTTGCCTGATGCACAACTAAGCCAGACAATTCAAAAAGGAGAATAGTGCTCCCACCCCTCAAGAACGGGGAGGTGTTGCGCGGCCGCTACAGGATCCGCGAGCGGATTGGTCAGGGCGGCATGGGTTCCATCTATCTTGCAGATGACACCCGCCTCAAGGGCCGCGAATGCGCGCTCAAGGAAGTTGAATACGACCGCGCCCTCCCGGAAAAAATTCGTGATGAAGCCCGCGACCAATTCCTGCGCGAGGCAACTGTTCTCGCGCGTCTCGATCATCCCAACCTTCCAAAGGTCTCTGATTTCTTTTCAAATGGTCCGCGCGATTATCTTGTGATGGATTATGTTCCAGGCAGTGACC
>CAZIYY010000112.1:0-16808 GCA_964543585.1 uncultured Anaerolinea sp.
ACCTGCCAGCCATCCACAAAATTTTCGGCGGCTGGATGCACTCCCCGCAAAAAAATCTTGGCTTATTTCCCGATTGGTTTGCCCAGCCCCAACCTGATTGGCCCTCGCAAACCCAACTGACGGGCTTCGTCTATTACGACAAACAAAACGGGAACGAAGAACTTCCCGATGGAATGGATAAATACCTGAAAGCAGGCAGTGCGCCGATCATATTCACAGCAGGCACCGCTATGAAACACGCTGATCAATTCTTTCTGGATTGTATCGAAGCCTGTCAATTGCTTGGTCAGCGCGGCATCCTGCTTACGCAACATCTCGAACAATTGCCCGCTGAACTTCCGCAGGGGATTCAACACTTTGCTTATTTACCTTTCAGCGAGGTATTACCGCGCTCGCTGGCGCTTGTCCATCATGGCGGCATCGGCACAACCGCACAGGCAATTGCCGCAGGCATCCCGCAGGTGATACGTCCGATGGCGCACGACCAGCCCGATACCGCCGCTCGTGTGGAAAAACTCGGCATTGGCGCAACGCTAAGCCCGAAAAAATTCAACGCTGCAACCCTCGCTGAAAAACTAAACTCATTGATCACGTCACAAGTGGTTTTGGACCGTTGCAAATCCTATGCTGATAAAATACATCCAGATCAATCCCTCGACGAAACCTGCGCGATCATTGAAGACTTCTCCCGTTGAGGCTCGCACTCTAATAAAAGGACTGAATGCATATGGAAAACAAAACACATTGGGAACAGATCTATCATACCAAAGCCATCACGCAGGTCAGTTGGTATCAACTCCATCCGCGCCTGTCGCTTCAATACATCCAAAATACTGGCATCGGCAAGACCGCTCATACTATTGATGTTGGCGGCGGCGCATCCACGCTGGTGGACCATTTACTCGATGATGGTTTCCAACACGTTACTGTACTTGATATTTCAGCGGAAGCGCTTGAAATAACACAACAGAGACTCGGCCAGCGCGCTGGATCAGTCACGTGGCTGGAGGCAGACATCACACAAACAACTTTGCCTCGTCACGAGTATGACGTCTGGCATGATCGCGCAGTATTCCACTTTTTGACGGAACCGCAAGCTCGCCAGCGCTACATCAACGCCGTCAGGGAAGCGGTCAGACCAGGCGGACACGTCATTGTAGCCACCTTTGCCAATGATGGCCCCGAACGTTGCAGTGGCTTGGAAGTGGCGCGTTACGACCCACAAAGTTTACATAATGAATTTGGCTCAGACTTTGAATTGCTGAATAGCGCCCGCGAAGAACACCAAACACCTTTTGGGACGGAGCAAAAGTTTATTTACTGTTATTGCCGCAAGTATTAAGGGTGTGAAAGAGGAAGCCAGATGATTCAAAAAATGTTCCGGCAGTTGCTTCCGTCAATAGCTCGAATTGGTTCAGACCCAAACGATGATGATGATATCCGCCTGCAAAAAACATTGCTGGTGGTATGCGCTTTTCCTTTTATGATTGCCGGGGTCGTATGGGGTTTGATGTATATCCTCTCGAACGAACTACTGGCTGGGGCAATTCCACTCTCCTACAGCATCATATCAATGCTTAGCATCATCAACTTTGGGCGGACGCGCCAGTATCGCTTTTTTCGTTTCAGTCAACTCACGTTGATTTTGCTGCTGCCCTTTTTTCTGATGGCAGCGCTGGGCGGATTTGTTAACGGCAGTGCTGTCGTATTGTGGTCGCTGATCTGTCCCATGGGCGCGATGCTCTTCGACGAACCCCGTCATGCTCCACGCTGGTTCCTGGCTTTTGCCAGCCTCGTTACGATTAGCGGTTTCATGCAGCCTTATGTACGCGTTGCCAACAACTTGTCTTCAGCGCTGGTGATCTTCTTCTTTGTCATCAACCTCATCGGAGTCGGCTCGCTGGTTTTCATGATGGTTTTTTATTTCGTCGGTCAGAAGAACATGTTCCAACAGAAATCTGAAACATTGTTGCTGAATATTCTGCCTAAGGAGATCGCGGCGATTCTAAAAAACGAGAGCCGCACCATTGCCGATCATTACAATGATGCCAGCGTCTTATTCGCTGATATGGTGGGATTCACTCCGCTCTCGGCGCAGTTGCCTCCTGTGGACATGGTCGAACTACTCAATGAGGTCTTTTCTTTTTTCGACTCGCTATTGGACAAATACGGTGTGGAAAAGATTCGAACCATTGGGGATAGCTATATGGTGGCTTCCGGGGTGCCGCGCGGCCGTCCTGATCATGCTCAAGCACTGGCGCACATGGCGCTTGAAATGCGCGATTATATTTCCACGCATACATTTCGGGACGGTCAGCGTGTGAGTTTTCGAATCGGTATCAACTCAGGTTCCATGATCGCGGGCGTGATCGGTCGTCGCAAGTTTGTCTACGATGTGTGGGGTGACGCGGTCAACATTGCCAGCCGAATGGAGTCACATGGGCTGGGCGGCGCTGTTCAGATTACGCAAACCACGTATGAGCTGATCAAAGATGAATTTGTATGTGAGCCACGCGGCACTGTGAATGTAAAGGGCAAGGGAGAAATGGAAGTATGGCTCGTGATAGGCACAAAAGATAATGAAGCGCGAGATTGAGCCTGCGGCGGATAGGGGGTTTGATAAACTCGTGTATGAGTTGTCCCCCAAGAGGATGACAATAGGTTGGCGGAGGAAGTCCCCAAAATGTGGGAACGCAAAGTTGAGGTGGCGGCAGGCTAATGGCAAACTTATGGATTTGGAGTAGAATGTAGTTGCCCGTCAACCAGCGCCCTGCACACCCTAGTAACCAGTATTACACTAAGCCCAAACCCAGAGGGTGGAATCGGGATAAATCGACTCTACAAACCATCGCTTTGCAATCATCTCACACGTGTAATTGGTCTTAAAATCGGACTTTTGCAGTCTGATTTGCATCCTACCCTGCACTAGAATTATGATGGAACTTGGCGGCTGGTGCATGCTTATGGCGTACCCGGACGGGCCATACTGGATCAATCGCCGGTTCAAGCCCGCCCATTGAAGAATAAGAGCCATATTAGGAAAGCAAAACTCTTCAATAGCGTAATCGTAAGCAATCCCGAGGAAGCGGGGACTTTACAGGGAATATCCGAAAGCAGTAGATGGAAGTTACTATAATCTTATGGCGTCCCAGTTGAATTCACGTCTCCTTTCCTTCTACCACAATGTCTCGCGTGCGGCAGGTGGGGTTGTTTTCGGGGTCGGTTTTCTGGTGCTGATGGGCTGGCTGTTCGACATCCCCGCGCTAAAGAGTATTCTTCCGAGCCTCGCAACCATGAAGGCAAATACGGCCCTGGCTTTTGCGCTGGCTGGTATCTCACTGTGGCTGGCTTCTGCCAAGCATGAAAACCAGTGGATTGCCCTGATTGCAAAAGCCTGCGCGGCGCTCACCGTTCTGATTGGGCTGTTTTCGCTTAGCGAGTATATTTTTGGTCGGGATTTTGGCATAGACCAGTTGCTTTTCAAGGATGCGTTAACCCCTGAAAGCGCCTACCCCGGGCGAATGTCGCCGGTCACTGCCGTGAATTTTTCCCTGTTGGGCTTTGCGCTGCTGCTTCTGAAAAGCCCCCAATATCGGCGGCTCATAGAGGTCTTTAGTATTACCGCATTGCTGATCTCCGTGCTGGCATTGATTGGCTACGCCTATGGGGTTCCATCCCTGTATCGTTTTTTCCCTTATTCCTCCATAACAGTACACACCGCCTTTGCATTTTCAATTTTATGCATCGGTATCTTGTTCGCTCCCCCCGAGCCGGGCCTGATGAAGATTTTCGGCAGTGACAACCTAGGGGGGTTGATGGCGCGTCGCCTGATGCCGGCCGCCATCGTGATTCCCTTTGTACTGGGCTGGCTATTCCTGACTGGGCAACGAATGGGACTTTACGACAGCACCTTCAGATTGGTCCTGTTTGCAATGTCGAATGTTATCGTCTTTGCCATTCTGATCTGGTGGAATGCGGGCCTGCTTCATCGAGCCGATATAATGCGTAAGCAGGCAGAGATACAATTGCGCGAGAACGAAGAACGCTATAGTCGGTTTTTCGAGAATATGCATGAGATATTTGTGATTCAAGAGGTCGTCACAGATGACACTGGCAAGCCGATTGATCTGCGGTATGTGGACCTCAACCCAGCCGCAGAGCGCACCTTGGGCAAGCCGCGCAACGAGATTGTTGGGCGAACAAGAAGCGAACTCGCCGGGCGGCCCGACCCTGAGGGCGTTGAAATGGCCAGCCGCGTAGCATCCACTGGTACACCATTCCATATGGTCCGCTCTTCCCCCGGGTTTGGACGTTGGTTTGAATCCTTTACGTATTCTCTCGGGTCAGGAATAGTCGCTACCCTGTCTCTGGACATCACCGAGCGCAAACAGGCGGAAGAAGAAATCCATAAACTCAACGAAGAACTTGAACAGCGCATCATCAAGCGAACCGCCGCGTTGTCACAGGCGAATAGCCTGCTCCAAATACTGCTTGATAATATGCCTGACCAAATTTACTTTAAAGATGCCCAGAGCCGCTTTATCAGGAACAGCAGGTCCCAAGCCAGGGCGCTTGGGTTGAGCGATCCCGCCGAAGCGGTAGGCAAGTCGGACTTTGACTTTTTTCCACATGCACAACTGTCTTTCGAGAAAGAACAGGAGATCATGCGATCTGGCAAGCCTTTGGTGGATGAAGAAGAGCGTGTCGTTTGGCCGGATGGCAGGGAGACCTGGGTCTCGACGACGAAAGTTCCGCTCCCTGATCAGGCCGGCCAGATCGTTGGCACGTTCGGCATCTCTCGAGATATCACAGAGCGAAAGCGGGCTGAGGCGGCACTGCAAAAAGCTAAACTGGAACTGGAAGCCGCCAACAAGGAATTGGAAGCTTTCAGCTATTCCGTCTCCCACGACCTGCGCGCACCCTTGCGCAGTATTGATGGCTTCAGCCAGGCGCTGCTGGAAGATTACGCAGACCTATTGCCAGCCGAGGGTCAAGAGTACCTGGCGCGCGCGCGCGCCGCGGCACAACGCATGGGACAGTTAATTGACGATCTGTTGGACCTCTCCAAGGTGACACGAGCGCCGATGAAATCGGTATCTGTGGACCTAAGTGGATTTGCGCGGGACATTGTTGCGGAACTTCAGCGCACCGAGCGTGAGCGCAGGGTGACCATCAACATCGCTCCGAATCTGAAGGCACGCGGTGATCCGAGTCTTATGCAGGCTGTTTTGGAAAACCTCCTGAACAATGCCTGGAAATTCACCGCAAAGCGGGAACAAGCCGAGATCGAATTTGGATCGAAACTTGAAAACGATGAAACAGTTTATTTCATCCGCGATAACGGCGCAGGTTTCGACACCGCTTATACAGGCAAGTTGTTCGGGGCTTTTCAGCGTCTTCATGCCATGACAGAATTTTCAGGGACTGGCATTGGTCTGGCTACAGTCCAACGGATCATCAACAGGCACGGCGGGCGTGTTTGGGCGGAAGGCGCGGTGGATCAGGGCGCGACATTCTTCTTCACCTTGCCCACTTTGGAACGCGCTGAACCCAAGACTGCGCCGCAGGAAAAGGATTCCCTTGCCAAGCGGGTAAAGGAAATCATTTGATTGCGAGGCTGATATGACAATTCAATTCACACTATTATTTAGCACACTCTTCGCCCTGGTTTCAGCTGGTGTTTATTGTTATGTCGCCTGGCGCTTAAGCAAGCGCGTTGTTTTTTCTTCGGAGGCCCGCATAGCCTGGCAGTCATTCACGATATGGTGGTATGGGCTGGCGGTTACAACATTGACCGGCGGTTTCCTGAATATGCTCGGCGTGTTTGGTCTGACGAGTCTCCCGCTCTTTGTTACCGCGACCTATATTAATATGCTGGCGATCTGTATCGCGCTTTGGGGCCTTTTGTATTACCTGATCTACCTGTTCACAGGGAATAGCCGCTCGCGCGTGCCTTTGGCCATCTTCTATATCATCTACTACTTCATGCTTGTTTATTACATTACGACCAGTATTCCCAGCAATATAAGCGTGAGCCGTTGGAGCACAACGCTTACCTATCGCGCTCCCTTGACAGGGCCTTTCTTTGTCTTGTTAATCGTTTTGCTCCTGTTACCGCAGATCATTGGCGGTCTTGCTTACTTTACACTCTACTTCCGAGTGGCAGAGGTAACACAAAAGTACCGCGTTCTTTTGGTTTCGTGGAGCATCATTATCTGGTTCCTAAGCCCCCTAATAGCCTTGGCAGGAGGATTAGCGCAACAAGACTCGTGGCAACTTGCGAGCCGTTTCATTGGGCTGGCTGCCGCGCTGACCATTCTCATGGCATATCTGCCGCCGCGCTGGTTGAAACAACGTTACGGTATTATTTCACTGGGCGATGAGAGCCAGGAACGATGAAAGGATGCGCTCATGGAAGATAAAATGATGTTGATCGTAGAAGACAACCCTGACGATGAGGCGCTGACGATACGCGCTTTGAAGAAGAACAACATTGGCAATCGTCTCGTTGTGGTACGCGATGGAGTAGAAGCATTGGATTTTTTATTCTGCACAGGCAACTATTCTGAGCGTGATCCGCTGGATTTGCCTCAAGCGATCCTGCTGGATCTAAAACTTCCGAAAGTGGATGGGTTGGAGGTACTTAGGCGCATCCGCGCTGACGAGCGTACCAGCCCGCTCCCGGTTGTTATCCTCACATCCTCTAAAGAGGAGCAGGATTTGGTGCAAAGCTACAGAAATGGAGCGAACTCCTACGTCCGCAAACCTGTGGATTTCAATCAATTTTTAGAGGCAGCGCGTCATCTTGGCTTGTACTGGCTGGTTCTAAATGAGGTGCCGCCTGTTCAGCTTCTTCAGAAGGATGAATAATGGGGAAAGCATTGCGCGTCCTGATCGTTGAAGACTCTGAGGATGACGTCCTGTTACTATTGCGCGAACTTCAGCGCGGCGGATACGAGGTGGAGTTTGAACGCGTCGAAACAGCCGAGGCAATGCAATCGGCGCTCGTGCAAAAAACCTGGGACCTCATCCTGAGTGATTACAGCCTGCCTGAGTTCAATGCTCCGCAGGCGCTCGAGGTGCTTAAAGCCAGCGGACTCGATCTGCCATTTATCATAATTTCCGGCACGATCGGTGAAGAGACCGCAGTAGCCGCGTTGAAGGCGGGTGCACATGACTTTCTTGTAAAGGGAAAATTTGCCAGGCTGGGACCCGCCATAGAACGTGAACTGCGCGAGGCTGAAACACGCCGTGAGCGGAGGCGGGCTGAGCGGGCATTGCGTGAACGTGAGCAACAACTTTCTTCCATCTACAATACCGCAGCGGATGTGCTGTTCCTCCTGTTGGTGGGAGAAGAGGGGCGTTACCGGTTTGTTTCGGTCAACCAATCTTTTCTCACCACCACTGGATTGACCGAGGATCAAGTGATCGGCAGGCACGTGGACGAGGTCATTCCTGAACCTGCGCTGAGCCTGGTCCTGGGCAAATACAGTCAGGCTATTCAAGAAAAGAGAATCTTGAGGTGGGAAGAGACATCAGATTATCCGAAGGGTAGACTGACGGGTGAGGTCAGCATCGCACCTGCCTTTGACGAGACTGGCACGTGTACCCATCTTGTTGGCGCCGTGCATGACATCACCGAGCGTAAGCAGGCAGAGGAGGCATTGCAGGAAAAAGAACGCCTCCTATCCGAAGCACAGCGCATCGGTCACGTCGGCAGTTGGAGTTACAATATCCTCAATGACACTTTACAATTCTCGGATGAAATGTATCGCCTGTTGGATGTTTCCAGAGGGGACTTCCAGCATAACAGAGAAGGCTTTTTGGATCTGATCTATTCAGCAGACCGACCGGAAGTGACGAAATGGATGACAGACATCAGAGCTGGCAGGCAGGTAAAGGAGCTGGATTTTCGCATCTTTCACAGGAATAGTGAATTGCGTTACATCCAAGTCCGAGGCGCAGTCATATTTGATTCAACTGGCAAGCCGGCGCGCTTCACCGGAACTGCGCAGGATGTCTCCGAGCGCAAACTGGCGGAGATACAAATCCGCCAGCAGATCGATCACCTCAATGCACTGCGAACAATCGACCAGGCCATCTCCTCCAGTTTCAAGCTGAGCTCCAATCTTGATACAGTTCTCGCACAAACGATCACACAGCTGCAGGTGGATGCGGCGGATATTCTGCTTCTGGATCCCGGGGAGCAAATGTTGGAATATGCCGCCGGGCAAGGATTCCGCACCAGGGTGATCGAATCGTCGCGTGTACCCTTGGGTGAGAGCTATGCGGGGCGGGCTGTAAAAGAACGTCGTTTGATCAGGGTTGAAAATCTAAAGGATGAGCCGCATGGCCCGATCCTCTCCGCCCTGCTGGCTGGGGAAGGTTTCGTCTGTTACTTTGGGGTTCCGCTGATTACCAAGGGAAAGGTCAAAGGCGTGCTGGAGGTGTTCCATCGCCTGTCTCTGGAGCCTTACCAGGAATGGATCGATTTTCTCGAAACCCTGGCCGGGCAGGCGGCAATTGCGATTGAGAACGCCACACTGTTCGAAAACCTGCAGCAATCCAACCGTGAACTGCTGCAGGCATACGATGCCACCATCGAAGGCTGGTCGCACGCCATGGATTTGCGCGACAAGGAAACAGAAGGCCATAGCCTGCGGGTTACTCAAATGACATTGGATCTCGCCCGCAAATTCAAGTTCACTGAGGAACAATTGCAAAATATCCGTTGGGGCGCTTTGTTACACGACATTGGCAAGATGGGCATCCCGGACAATATCCTGCTCAAGCCCGATAAACTTACCGAAGAGGAGTGGGGGGTCATGAGAAAGCATCCTGTTTTTGCCTTCGAAATGTTATCGCCGATTGCCCATCTAAAACCTTCGCTCGACATTCCCTATTGTCATCATGAAAAATGGGACGGCACCGGTTACCCGCGCGCTCTTAAAGGCGATGAGATCTCTCTTACTGCACGCCTCTTCGCGGTCGTGGATGTTTGGGATGCGCTCCGTTCAGACAGACCCTATCGCAAAGCGTGGAGTATCGAGGAAACCAGCGAGTATATCCGCGCCCAGGCCGGAACGCATTTCGAACCCAAAGTAGTTGAACATTTTCTGGAGATGATAGGACGGTCAAACTCAAACACATGAACAATCGGAATTATTTAGGCAAAAAGCCGGTGTTCGTCGTCGAAGATATTGCTGCCAACAATGTACTTATGAAATGGCTTGAGGACTCCTAGGCCAATTCCCTCCAATGAAATCTCGTTGTTCGAAACGAAGTTAATTTCCCCTTTTATTTTATCCCCGCCAGCACACGCGTGATGACCGCGTCCAATAATGCCGCATCAACCTGACCGTCCAGCCGCGCCAATACTGCGGACTTGATCTTGCTCTTAAGCTCTACATCCCGCGCAGACGCTTCGCGCGGATACGCCGCGACCAAATTTACCGACGAACTAAATGACGCTCTCGGCGCGGAGGCATTATCCCTACGATTGATTTTCATGTCATATTTCATGGCGCGCTCAACTGCTAGGTCTGTAATCACCACATTATCTGTAACGTCAACAGACGTAACGCCGCGTGCCCGCATCTCATCGATGTCGCGTTCGGTGTAGAAGATTTTTGCCATAAACACAAACTCCACCATGTCACACTGAGCGTAGCGAAGTGTCTCTACTATCATGACAGAGATGCTCCGTCGCTTCCGCTCCTCAGCATGACATATTACTTCTCCGGTCTTCCATCCAACTCTTCCAGCGACTTCACTGCCGCGTTGCGCGCAGACACGATTTCCGCTTCGGAGCCAGAGAGCCACATACGCCCGAACCGTCCCACAGACGAGACATGCAAGACCTTAATGGTAGCGCCTTTCTCTGCTTCGTTGACTGCGTAGTTGATATACGCGGCGGGCGCGCACTCGAGCACGAGCATGGTTTCACCTGGGACAAGCATCGAGCCGCGTCGAAAACGATTCAACAACTGCGCCTGGTATGGGTCCACGTTGGTAATGATCTGCACGGACGCGATGAACGGCTTGATGCGTTCTTCCGGCTTCAGACCGAGCCTGTCCAGGACAATGCGTCCCGCTTCCAGCACTTCGGACTGCGACTTGGAATGTACTTCAAACATGCCAAACTCGCGCTCCACCAACTGCGCGCCCGGTTTGGCTTCTGTGGACTTCACCGCAATGTCCACAAGACGAAAGACTTCGTTACCCGGCGCAACTTCCACATACAATGAAGCCATGCCTTCGGTTGGCAAGTCTCCTTGTGTGATCGTCCCAACAAACGCCGCGTATTGCGGCTGCATACGGTCGAGATAGGAGTAAACGCGTAATGAAAATTTTTCCGATGCCATTGAGTCTCCGTAATCCCGTTGGTTGAGTAGTTCCGAGCGATAGCGAGGAACGTATCGAAACCAACATGTAAGCAAAATACTCTCAGTTATTTTTTGGTCTCGGTATGGCGGACGAGCGCCGCCCACTCGACCAACGGAGTTGCATTAATTATTCATCGCAATCCCAAGCGGCGTCACAAACAATGGATTGCCAGGCAAAACCGTTTTAATGCCTGTCATCTCTTCGATGACCTTATCCATTCCTGGGTACGAACACGTGCCGCCAACCAAATACAACTTATCCACTTGATGACCTTCAACGTGCCGATTTATGATCGTCGCGACTTTTTCCATCACGGGGCGGATGACGGGAAACAGCCGCGTCTGTTCATTCGGATTCTTCTTCAGCGCTTCCGCCTCCTCCAAAGTAGTTCCCGTTGACCCAGCGATGACTAATGAGAAATGTGTTCCGCCTGTCGCTTCATCGGCGGTATACACGGCTTTGCCATTCTTGAAAATAGCGATGCCTGTTGTGCCGCCGCCTACATCCACAATCGCGCCGTCGCGGATTTTCAACACATTGTTTGCCGCAGTCGGCTCATCAATGAGATTTGTGCAATCCAACTCGGCGCTGTGCAACACATTGGCAGTCGCGCGCCTTTCCGCCTGCGGCACACCTGGCGGATACGCCGTAGATGCGGATGTCAATGTGAAACCAAGTTTCTTCTCGACCTTTGCTTTCATCTCTCGCAACAAATCCACCGCGCCGATGAAGTCAACTACAAGACCATCGCGCACAACTTCTGCAAACTGATACTCGCCCGCAATCGGCTGAAAGTTTTCATCCAACACGACCAGAACAGTGTATGCCGTTCCCAAATCCACACCGACGTGAACAGAGCCGCGATAACTGGAGTCGTGCCCATTGCCGCCAGACATGATGTAATCAGTGTGCTTGAGCAGAGTCGAAAGATTTGGATTCATCAATTCCTTTTTTCTTTCTTCGTGTCCTTTGTGTTCTTCGTGGTAAAACTATTTTTCATTCCAATTCACTGGGAACACCACATACACAAAGCGCGTCCAGTTCGGCGTGCCAAAGGTGATGCTCGAACCCTTCGGGACATAAATCACGTCGCCAGTTTTGCCGCGCGCTTGCTCATTTCCGCGCGTAATCACCAACTCGCCTTCAAGAACGATATCAATCTCGTCATACGTCAACGTCCATTGCATCTCGCCTTTATCAAGCGACATGTAGCCCGCGCCCATCGGCGAACGGTCTTGCGTGACGACCACATCCTTGAGCCAGATATTTGTGCCTGGTGTTGTTTTTCCTTCAAGGAAAGGCTCGACCTGGACATTTCCCATATGCACGACTTTCAGCGGCGGAAGATTGGGGACGACAAGTGGCGCTTCTTTTCTTAGACTTGAGCCTGATTCTGTTTCCCGAATCAGTTTCAACCCCAGAGCGACCGCGACATCCATAGCCTCGTGCGTGACGATATCGTTCGGCGCGAGCAAAAGAGTCTCGGCGCGCTCCCGCGCGAGACGGCGAATATCTTCCGCAGTGAACAGTTGACGCGGCATGAGGCGTGAGTAGACACGTAAATACGCAAACAGGTAAACACGTTTCGTGTTTACTTGTCTTCTTGTCTACTTGTGTGCCAGTCTACTTGCTTTCTTTACCAGCGCGTCCGCCGAAAGAGCCTCTCGTATTCTGCGGCAGAATCATCTCAACATCCGTATGGGGACGTGGGATGACGTGCACCGACGCGAGTTCACCGACGCGCTTTGCCGCTGCGGCGCCTGCATCCGTTGCGGCTTTCACCGCACCCACGTCGCCGCGCACCATCACGGTCACATATCCGCCACCGACATATTCACTGCCGATGAGGGTCACGTTTGCGGCTTTGACCATCGCATCGGCGGCTTCGATAGCGCCGACGAGTCCTTTGGTCTCGACCATTCCTAAAGCAATCATAGCAACATCTACGGGCATGGCTTACTTCTCCTTTTGAAATAAGGTATTGATTTTGTAATGCGAGATTAATCTCGCACTGCATCCGATTAGACATCGGACATCAAGGATGAAAGTTTTTCAGTCCCTGAGGTCTGGGTTCTAATTTGTTATTCCGCTGGTTGAGTAGGGCGAGTGCTTTTCGAGCCCGTATCGAAACCAGCAAGTAAGCAAAATAATCTCTTTATAACTGTTGGTTTCGATACGCCTTTCGCAACGAACGCTCAGGGCTACTCAACCAACGGATTGCTTTTGTTACTTCTTCAACTCCAACAACACTTTCCGCACAATCTCTTCCACTTGCGAGTCAACGCCGCTCGAAGCAGAAGCAGGCGCGGACGACGTGTGAGCATATCCACCAGAAAATGCGCGGCGTTGTTCGGCAGTGTCGGTTGAACCAGGCGCAAACGCCGCGTCAGGCGCAGTGCGGATTTCATACGCGAGTTTTTTGACATTATACAGGTGATGCACAGTAATGTTATCGCCAGTAATCGCGCCGCCAACGCCGCCTGAGCCGAGAGTCATCGCAGGCATCACACCTGTTGTATAACCCGTCGTCCCAAGCGTGCCGAATGTATTGACCACAATGCGGAAGACAGGTTTCTCAAGACCGAACTGCATGATGACGTTTTCATCCTGCGCGTGGATAACGAGCGAATGACCGCGTCCGCCGTAGTTGATGAGTTCGATGCAACGCTCACAGCCTGCCTCCCAGCCATCGGCTTCGTACCAGCCGAGAACGGTGGTCAACTTTTCGCCAGAGAGAGGTTCATCGCGTCCGACTCCGTTCAGTCTTACAACAAGGATGCGCGCCCAGTCAGGGACAGAGAATCCATACATCTGCGCCAACTGTTGTGGACTCTTGCCAACACCTTTTGGATTCGGCAAATGACCGACAAATAAATTCTTTGCAAGGATTTGCTTGATATCGTCACCGACAAAGTACGCGCCCTCAGCTTTCATCAATTCTTCAAGTTTCGCGGCAATCGGTTTATCTGCAACGACAGCTTGCTCGGTGGCGCAAATCACGGAATGGTCGAAAGCCTTCGACGCAACGATATATTTCGCGGCGCGTTCCACATCAGCCGAACGGTCAACATACGCGGGGACGTTTCCAGGTCCAACGCCATAGGCGGGCTTGCCAACGGAATGCGCCGCGCGCACCATATCCGAACCGCCCGTCGCGAGGATGACCGCAACGTATCTATGCTTCATCAATTCCTGTGTGCCTGGCAGGGTTATTCTGCTCATGCAATTGACCAATCCATTGGGCATACCCACCCTCTCCCCTGCCTCCGCCATGATGCGCGCCGTTTCCACACAACATTTTGCGGCGAAGGGGTGCGGCGCAACAACGATTCCATTTCGGGCTTTGACCGAAATAAGAATCTTGTACATCGTTGTAGATGTTGGGTTCGTGCTGGGCGTCAGCGCGGCGACGACGCCCATGGGCCAGGCGATATCATACGTGTGCTTTTGTGGGTCACTGCGAATCACGCCGACGGTCGGAATATCTTTGATGGCTTCCCATAATAACTGTGACGACAATAAATTCTTGAGTGTCTTGTGCTCGGGCACGCCATAACCTGTCTCTTCGCTTGCCATTTTGCCAAGCGTCACTGACGCGTCTGCCGCGGCTTGCGCCATTGCCGCGCAGACGCGGTCCACTTCGGCTTGTGTGGTGTGCATGAATTTGCGTTGCGCGTCACGCGCTTGCGTGGCTAACGTGCGGGCTTCTTGGATTGATTGGAGGTCGTTGTCAATATCGGTCATAGATTATGTCCATATCGGTGGTCGAGTGGGGAAGCCCGTATCGAGACCACCACTTTGCAAAAGTATTTCTTGTATCTTGCTGGTCTCGATACGCCTTCGGCTAGCGCCTCAGGCTACTCGACCAGCGGATTACTCTTAATAGTTTAATGGGTTACTCGCAACCTCTAACACCTTATTCTGAAATGCCATCGCCGCGGCTTTGCAGGCGGGCTGGTCGCCAGTGAGCATCACGCCCATGTAGTTTGTTTCGGAGGGCGGCATGGTCAATGCGACGATGCTCACGTCTGCAGATTTGAGCGCGGCGTCGAGCGCGACCAAACCTTCATTCGGCGTTGCCACGAGATACGCGATTGGCGTCCCAACAGGGATGTTGCACACTTGCGAAAGATATGTGCCCGTCCGTGAAATGACATGTGGAAAGAACGCGATGGAATCATCGTCGTTGGCGGAATACCAGATGGCTTGATTCTTGATATATGCGACTGCGGCATTGAGACCCGCTCGGACTTCAGCGGGGTCTGGTCCAGCGATAATAGCCATAATCTCACCCGACCATTTTCCCGAGGTGTGCTTCGCGCCCGCGTAAAACGACTTGGCATATACCACCTCAACATTCGCCATCTTCGTAGCCTCGTCAATGGCGACATAAGTCGCGTCATCATTATCCACACTGAGCAAGCCAATAGAACGCTGGTCGTCACGGAGTTTAAGTTGCTCCGCGAAGTTTCGGTCCACTTGTGGGATGAGTTGCACACATAGTGGCGTGCCGTAGATTGGGTCGAGGATTGGCATAGTTATTATTTCCTCGGTGGTCGAGTGGGCGAAGTCCGTATCGAGACCACCACGTTCAAAAATACTTCTGAAACAAAATTACTTTGCTTACATGCTGGTTTCGATACGGCGGACGAACGCCGCCTACTCAACCAGCGGATTATTTTTCTTACTTTATCATCTTCAACTTCACACCCGAAGCCTGGTTCTTCCGCATCTTCTGGGCGATTTGTACAACGAACGCGCCACCTTCAAGCGGATTTGTTCCGCCGTTCTCGAAGATATTGCAGACTACATCGCGGTCGGCGTCGGTGTCGCCGTATTTGGGTTTGTAGCCCATGTACGCGCTCATGGATTCGGCGCGACCCAGCCCAGGGCGTTCGCCGATGAGCAGGATAACCACATCGGGTTTGATGAGTTCGCCAACATCGTTCATCACGCCGACGCGCGCATACTTGATAAAGAACGGCGTGCCAAGCGTCAGACCAGCAGTCTGCACACCTTGCTTGATGACGGGAAATATCTGGCGCAGATTTGCTTCAACTGCCGCGGCAGAGAGTCCATCGCCGACGACGAGTTGGATGTTCACGTTTTTCTGGCACTTCTCGTTGATGATTCGTTTGGCATCGTCGTTGAGCAAACGTCCGAGGTCGGGGCGGAGGAGATATTCCTGCTTACCGCCAGTGACTTTGGTCTGAACAGTAAACAAGTTGAATTCATCGAGAAGTTTTTGGTCAACGTCGCGATAGAGCGCGTCTTGCGTTACTGCGTGGTCACCCTGGAAGAGGAGCAACTCTGCGGTGCTATAACGCGGACCTGCGCGACCGACTCCGATGCGCGCGGTGGTGGAAGCCATCAATGCTTTCAAGCCTTGTGCGTCTTTTGGATTCTTGACGCGCGGCGTGGCGCGGGAGAGGGTTGGGTCGGCGAGGTCAATGTTGAGGTTTGCAGTAGATGTCGCGGCGCGGGCTTTGACAGGAACAGCTGAGGGCGAAGATAACGTTGTCGAAACGGGAGCAAGCGCGGCTGAGTCTGAAGCGAGAGGTCGAACTGCTCCAGATTCTTTTAGTTCGCGGACAATCGCATCCACGATTGCGTTGAGTTTGGCGTCATCCATAAATCATATCTCCAATGTGTAGTAACGACTTTAGTCGTTAGGGCAGCGACTGAAGTCGCTACTACGATTATCGTTTCAGGAAGATGGTTGGGTCGCCTGCTTTTTCGGTGAGGACGCCGTTTTTGATGATGCCCATGTCTTCCATCCATTTTTCGAATTCGGGCGCGGGGCGCAGGTTGAAGAGTTGACGAAGCGTGGGCGCGTCGTGATAGGACGTGGATTGATACGAGAGCATCGAGTCGTCGCCCATCGGCAAGCCCATAAAATAATTACAGCCCGCGGCGGTGAGCATGACCGCCAGATTCTCGATGGCATTCTGATCGGCGCGGGCATGATTGGTGTAACAGGCGTCGCAACCCATCGGGATACCCGTGAGTTTGCCCATGAAATGGTCTTCGAGTCCCGCGCGTTGGATTTGGCGCGCGTCATACAGATATTCGGGACCGATGAAGCCGACGACCGTGTTGAGTTGATACGGATGATAGCGTTTGGCGAAACCGTAACAGCGCGCTTCCAGCACGAGTTGGTCCCAGCCGTTGTGCGCGTCGGCGGAGAGTTCGGAGCCTTGACCCGTTTCAAAGTACATGAAGTTCGGACCTTTGGGGAAGCAATATTTTTTCGCCATCTCGTAGGCTTCGTCAATCATGCCGACGGAGATGCCGAATGAGTCGTTGCCCTTTTGCGAACCCGCCAGGGATTGAAAGACAAGTCCGACGGGCGAACCTGATTGCATACACTTCATCTGCGTGGTGACATGCGCGAGCAGACAGTTTTGCGTGGGGATGTTCCA
>CAZIYY010000113.1:0-16795 GCA_964543585.1 uncultured Anaerolinea sp.
CCGTTTTTTGCAAAGATTTTCTATCTCACTCCACGCTTAAGTGGGGTGCTACCCAGTGATCTCTGTGGCTAAACTTCATTTCCCAACTTTCTGCATCTCCCACAACTTTCTATCGTTGGGGTCATCTGCATTCAATTGGCTCGGGTGGACTTCTTTGACGATTTTATATCCATGCGAAATCCACAAGTCAGATGCGAGTTTGCGTGCGTTAACCTTCATGCCCTGCGAATTGAAATACTGACAGACGCGCGTCACGTCGCGTTGGAAGATCGTCCATGCGGCGGGGTTGGATTCGGGATGCACGACTTGTGGAAAATCTATCAGTGTGATGGCACCGTCCCAGTAAAGAATGTTGTACGCCGATAGATCGCCGTGGATTCTCTGGTTGGACAGAAGCAGGTCCACGTTACGAATGACGCGGTCAAAGAGAGGCTTCGTCTCATCGCGGTCAAGAGTCGCAGAGACGAGCGTCGGCGCGGCGGTACCGAAATCCCCGATGTAATCCATGAGGATGGCGTTCTTCTCCATCGCATACGGTTTCGGGACATCGGCTCCCGCGGCGTGTAAAATTTCGAGCGTTTGAAACTCGTACGCAATCCACGACTGATGGCGCAGTTCCTCGCCGTATTTGGTGCGCTTGAGAATGGCTCCAACATCGGCTTCCTTTACAAGCGCGTTGCCATCTTCATCGAGGTCCGTGCGGCCCATGCGATAAATACCATCGTTCTTGAGGTTACGCAGCGAGCGCGGACGGTAGACCTTCGCGGCAACCAACCGAGAATCAATTGCCGCGCCGCTGCGGCATAGATAGACGGAGGCTTCCTTCCCGCCCTTGACACGGCGCAACACATCGGTAATCCATTTGTGTTCATAGAAATCGCCGAGGGATTCAAGCAGCCACCACGATTCAAAGCGTGCCGCAGAATAGGTGAAATCAAAACTTCTGCTCGAATCGTCCTGTCCTTTTAGGAAGCCGGCATTTGCTTCGCGCACATATTTGAAGTGCCGCTCGGGGAATCGCCGAGGGCGCTTGTTCCTGTTGATAAAATTTTCAGTTTGTTCGTTATCGTCCAATTCATCGAACAGATCAACGTATTCATCGGTATTCATTTTTAGTACTTACCTTATTAAATCAAAAACCACAGGTACGATCACCTGCGGCTCGGCAAAACAAAACCGCAGGGCGAGACGCGCCTGCGGTGAATAAGGAATACACAACGACTGACCCTAAAGGGCGCTAACGCAGAGTCGTTACTACATTTCATCCTCAGGAGGCGCGCTCAAAACATGTTTTGTGGATATTGAGATGGCTTTCATGGCACGTGCCTCCTTCCGTTAGAGAATTTGATTGCACTGCTTTAGCAGTAGATAGCGAGAGTTTATCATTGAGAGTTGGGAGAGTCAAGAAGATTTTGAACAGCATTTACAATTAAATCAACAATAGCCAACGGCTCGACCAGCATGTGGAAGTGTCCAGCATTCATTTCATAGACAGACCAGCCAGCCTGTCTTGCCTGAATCGCGTCCCAATCATACGACGCGGAAAATTTGATGTAAGCACAGGGCGAGTCTGGCCAACCATGAAAGACGGGAATAGACTCCATAAAATATGGAAGTGAACGGGGTCGAATTTCAGCGATCAACTTTCGACGCGTTCCTCCATCAGGTATGATTTCTCGCAAATCATCTTCACTCCAAGTTGGAAATCGTTCACCTTGCACTAGGGCTTGATGAAGTTGTTCTGCCCATTGTCCGTCTTCTAATTTCATCAAGTCGAGTCGGCTTAAACCGTTGCGAGGAATGCCTGCGTCCACAAATACATACGCTCCAATTGAATGAGTCAATGCCTGGCGAATGACAGGTAGCAGGGAACCCGCCCCACTGTGCGCGACCAACACGAGTTTCTGGTTTTGGGGAATTTGGGCGAGACTCTCCGCGGTTGACTCAGCGTGTTGTTGCCAGTATGGCATATTGGAATTTGGATCATCAAGAAGTGCAGGAACCATTACTTGGAGTTTCCGTTCCCTCATCCCTTGATAAACCAACTGCCAGGTAAACGGTCCTACAAGTGGACTATGAATCAAGGCATAGGTGATATTTTCATCCATGGAGAATGAACACTGCTAAATGATCTTTCTTTTACTTTCGAACACAGGCTTGTTATCCAATATACGCTGTGGCGAGAAAATGGACAAATCGAGCGTGGGCGTTTTTTTCAGTATCAATTCCGCGATGTAACGTCCCACCGCGTGGCATTGCTGAAAGCCATGACCTGAAAAGCCGTTTGCGAGAAAGAATCTCTTCAACTCAGGCCATTCGCCGAGGAGGGCATTTCCGTCGAGCGTGTTGACTTCATATAGCCCTGCCCAGCCTCGTGTGACTCTGAGTCGATCAAACGATGGGATGTACTCCACAAGTTCGGGCCAAACGACATCCTCAAACTTTTTGCGCTCCCAAATGAAATCATCGTAGCCAACGTAATCTGTGGGAAAGGATTTTCCTACTGTAAAAACCCCTTCGCTTTCGTGAATGCAATATAAGCCAGATGGCAGGAACAGCACGGGCAAAGTCTTTTCAGGACGCGTATTTGTTTCAATGATCGTGACTTGCCGTTTCGTGGGATTGATCGGCAAATCCACACCCACTGTGTCCGCGATCCTGGGCGCCCAGGCGCCAGCAGTGTTGACCACGACATTGCTGTTCAATATTTCGCCCGAAGATAATTTGACCCCAGCAACTTGACCTTCGCTTTGGAGAATCTCGATCGCCTCTGCCGGGATAAATATCGCGCCCACAGAAATTGCCTTCCCTTTGTACCCCATCAACACTGCCAGCGGTGACATCGTTCCATCGTGCGGACCCAACGTCCCTGCGACGCAATTTTTGAGGTTGTAAAGCGGATAATGAGTTTTCACTTCATCAGGAGTCAGCCAATGCACTTCACAACCTAGACTCTTTTGCAATAACATTCCCTCATATGATTCTGCGCGGCTCGCTTCATCCAAAACAAATAAGTTGCCCTGCTGACGAAAAGCCGCGTCTGGTCTCTCGCCATCCACTTCCATCTCGTCAGAGAATCGTTTGAGAACTTCGAGGCCGTATTGCGAGATTTGGATGTTTTCTTTGATGTTGAACTGAATGCGCGTGTTGCCGTCGGACAACGGAGTGGATGCCTTTTCGTAGGTTGAATCCATTTCAAGGATGACAACGTTCAATTGGGGATCAAATTTCAAAAGATAGTATGCAGTCGCGCACCCCATCACGCCGCCACCGACGAGGATTACATCGTATGTGTTGTTTGGCATATTTGAGAATTCCTTTGAGAAGGAGATTGCTTTGGCGTCCTAGTCGTGATATATTCCTCGCTATCGCTCGGAACTATTCGACCAGCGGCGGCTCGCAATGACATGACTACACCGAGCGCGTGATACCGCCATCAGCGCGGATATTTTGTCCAGTGATGTAACCAGCATCAGGCGAGAGCAGGAAGCGGACGGTCTTTGCGATTTCCTCTACAGTACCATAGCGTCCCATCGGAATCCGCATTCGCAATTCCTCTGTTTCCGGATAACTATCCACAAAGCCAGGCAAGAGATTATTCATACGGATTCCTCGCGCGGCATATTGATCGCTGTACATTTTCATGAAGCCAGCCAGCGCGGCGCGAATGGCTACAGAGACAGGGAAACTTGCTTCTGGCTCAAATACGCCATAGGTCGAGATATTAACGATCGCCCCGCCTCCCTGTTGCACCATGATCGGCGTAACAAGGCGCGCCATGCGAACAACGTTCAATAACAACATATCCAAACCAAGATGCCAATCTCTATCAGGGATTTCCAACAACGAACCTTTGGGAGGATGACCCGTGTGATTCACGACCGCGTCAATTCTGCCATAACGATCCATTGTCATGTCTATCAGTTTTTGCAAATCAGCGACTTCTGTCACTGAGCCTTTCATGCCAAGCGCGCTCAGGGATTTTGCCAACTCCTCCGCCGCGCCAGAAGGCGACATCAATGCAAGGCTATATCCCGAAGCGGATAATTCTTTTGCAATCGCCGCGCCCATCCCCTTCCCAGCCGCAGTGACAATGGCTGCTTTGTTTTGTGTCATTCGGGATTCTCCTTATACAAGTGCACCGACGTTAGATGCCCTTGGCGCGGCTTCCACGCGCGTCGCAGGCGCTCTCTTGCGCCGAATTTGAGCCAGGAGCTCGACCTACACGCGGTTTTTGTGATCCACTGAAATTGTTTATCAAATGGAGCTCAATTACATGATGTCCCGAGCAACGCGGAGGAATACTTCCACTACATCTGGGTCAAAGTGTTTGCCGCTTTGCTCGCGAATGTATTCGAGCGTGTGATCCATCGTCCATCCCTTGCGATAGGGCCGATCATAATAGAGCGCGTCCCACACATCCACAACCGCAAATAGACGCGCAGCGAGGGGAATTTCCTGGCCTTTCAAGCCGCGCGGATAACCTGTTCCATCCCATTTTTCGTGATGACAATATGGAATATCCAGCGCGGGTCTTAAGTAATCAATCTCCGCCAGCATGTCATAAGCGTACTGTGGGTGACGACGCATTTGAAGCCAGTCTTCATCAGTCAACGCGTTGGGTTTGAGCAGGACCGCGTCTGGCACGCCCATCTTGCCCATGTCGTGCAGTAACGCGCCGCGGCGGATGTGGATGATCGCCTCTTCGCTCAACCCGAACGCGCGCGCGAGTTGAATCGACATCTTTGTGACGCGTTGCGTGTGTCCCTCCGTCTCCTTGTCGCGCAAGTCGAGGGCGTGGGACCAGCCTAAAAGTGTCGCGTCGTACGCGAGTTTCAAATCCGCGTTGGAGCGTTGAAGATCAGTGAAAAGCGTAGCGCTGTCAATGGCAATGGCTGTTTGTTCAGCCAGCGCCTGGAAAAACACGAGCCAATCATCGTCAGCATCAAGCGGGGAGCGATGAAAAACTTCAAGAACGCCTTTTACATCTCCTTTGACGATCAGCGGCGCGGCATGATACGCGGCAAAGTTCTCCTCCTTTAGCAAGGGCGCGCGCGTAAATATATCGCCAGCCATGTTTATATCAGGGATGTTCACAATTTTCTTTTCCATTGCAACGCGCCCTGCGGTCCCTTCGCCCAGATGCAAAACAACCTTGTTCAAGGCGTTCGTGCGAAAGCCAAGCCCATCGGCGTAGGTAAGCGCGTTTAGATGCGGATCAAGCAGAAGCACGTCAGCGGCGTCCACTTCCAGGCGCGCCCGCACATGCGAAAGGATTTGCGGCAGGGTCAAGTGGATATCGAGGTTGTTGAGTACGGCATTGTTGATGTCACGCGCCGCTTCGAGATTTCGAGCGCGGCGCTCTGCATCGCGAAACAACCTGGCGTTGTTGATGGCAGTGGCGGCGTGAGAAGCCGTCACAGACAGAATCGCTTCATCCTGTCCGGCGAAGACGCCTCCGCGTTTGTTGACTCCTTCCAGCACGCCGATCACGCGATCCTTGATCAACATGGGGACGCCCACCAGCGACCTGACCTGAACTCGAACGTGTTCCGATGCTACTGAGTAATGGCGGGGATCCTGCTCCACGTTGTTCAGAATAATACTTCGGTTCGTGCGAAAAATTGTTCCCGCCAGACTGCTATCAATAGGCACGGGGATCTCGGCTAACTTACGCGGATCGGAACCAGTTGCCGCGGCGAAATACAAGCGGGATTGTTTTTCATCATACAATAAAATGGATGCCGCATCACAATCCAACAGTTCTGTGGCGGTGGTCGTAATGAGTTGAAGCAGAGCATCAAGATCGAGCGTTGAATTGAGCGTGACGCTTAACTCAACCAAACGCTTAAGTTGTTTGTTTTGTTTTTCAGTCTCTTCGTAATTGTTCATCATGCGTCCAGTTTACTAAGTTTGAGGATAATTTTCAACCCACAAAAGCCAAGTATAAACTTTTTCCCCACCAAGTCATTACACTTTCAACAGCCCTGAAAAATCCAGCGCGCGGTCGGACCAATGTTTTGCCTGCACAGAGAGCAGCGTGCGTTGTTCTTTGATTTGACTGGCTTTGTCCCAGGCTTTGAGCCAGAGTGTAATAAGAGTCTGC
Source organism: uncultured Anaerolinea sp. (assembly GCA_964543585.1). GTDB lineage: Bacteria > Chloroflexota > Anaerolineae > Anaerolineales > Villigracilaceae > Defluviilinea. Next base: position 6,107 of record CAZIYY010000113.1, read on the forward strand.
ATGGATACCAACTCTGCGGCGATTTCGGGTTCGGTATCGGCGGCTGTCCATTCTATAAAATATCTCGCTTCTTCGAGTTCGTCTGTAACAATTGATGGATTCAAAGATTCGCGCGCAGATGATGAGACGCGTCCCAACGTGGCGGCTAATCCGCCCAGGCGAAGAGGCAATGGGTCACGAAGAAAACGCTCGCGCAGTTTCTCTTTATTCGGTATCATTGCACACCTCCCAAAAGTTCACGCGTAACGGATTTGACTTGCTGGCGAAATTCCTCATCTCGAATCAAGATATTCTGATTACCCGGCCTGGGATGGATAGTGATAAGCGATTCAAACGCAATACACTGTTCAGCGAGATACCAATTGGCCAATGAATTTTGAAACCGGGGAGCTCAACCTTTCAGGAATTAAGTCTACCTGGTATGTTATAGTTTCTTGAGCCCATGGAAAAGTTTTTTCATTGTAAACATCTAATGAAATCGGCAAGGTCTTTAAGCCAATTGCCTTAGACATACCAAGAATAATGAGGCTATCTAAATCACGATTCGACACTTCAATGAAGGCCAAATCTGAAACGCGAATTATTTGACAAATTTTACAAATCCTTTTTGCTTCTATCGATTCCTCTTCCGAAACTCTATATATCTTACGATCGCTCAATTCTTTATCAAGGTACTTTAATAAAGCCGGTTCACGCGCATAGACAAAAGCCGACTTTTTACTAGAATTCTTCTGGAGATTTTCACAAGCACTGCAGTTGGGAACATTAAGATTCGAGATTGCCCTTTCAATAATTTTTCTCTTTAGCGTTTCCTTAATTGCCTTGGGGTTTCTTGAGTCAATTTGATCTATATTGGCCGTTGGCAAAAGAGATGGAATATGCATTTCCGCCCAATCATTTTTTGGTGACTTTTCTAAGTTCCAAAATAAGTAATGCTGTTTTCTTTTCCCGACGGAAAATCCTATTTCAACCATCACTCCTCGCACGGTGTCAGTAATATCATGTATTATAAAATTGCAATTCTTCTCGTAATCCAATATTGCATCCCAAAAATCATGTTTTCCCCCCATTGGCAAAGAATAAGGATCCTCGATGAATAGGTCAATCCCCATTCTTTTACAAATATCACTCAAATTGGCCTTTAACCGTTTGTTAAATTGCTGTTGAATCCCATCATCCTTGCTTGCGGGACTAGATAAAAAAACTTTGATAATTTGCCTCTTTTGGATAATTTCATCTGGACTATTGCCCTGTTCTTCATAAGGGCGAGTCTCCCATTTTGCTTTGCTTTTTTGGAACTTTTCAAAGAATCCAGCAAATCGATCAATATTTACTTCATAAATTCCGCCAAACGGATGATCTATGAAAGCATTCTTTTCTGACAAAAGCTTAACGCCAAGCGCTGTACCTGGACCATGTACCCCAGCAACATAAATGATGTAATAATCAGCACTTTCAGAAAACGGATTTCGCAGAATGGAAATTACACCATAGTCTTTAGATGCCGGAATCGCTTCTCCTCTATTAATATCAGCAAAAGAGTCATAGATCCCTGGTCTATCAAGTTTATGCATAAGGTTCCGAATAGGCCGAGGATTGGCTTTTAGATCAGCACAAATTTTCGTTTTCATGAACTCTGGTACTATTTGCTCTGCTCTTAGTCGCAATTCGTCAATATTAGGATCTAAGCCAACATATCTTGCAAGTACGCTATCTACTTTTACTATCCCCTCAAGACATTGATAGTAGATGAAGCGGTCATCTTCAGTTTCAATAAACTTATTAATAAAATCATTTTGTTCTTCCAACTCAACCTTTGTTTCATCGGAAATTGAAAACCTAAATATTGATCGATCATTAATGCGTCTGGCTAATAAATTAACTGCAGGTGATCCTATAACCAAAATATTTGTTTCCCCAAATCTTTTTCTAAGCACGTCATCGCTTTCAATGACAAACTGTTTGTCGGATAGCAAAATAGCATTATGAATATTTAGATAGCTGAGATACATAAAATCTGTATTACTTACTGAATATGCAAGCAAGTCCCCACGAGATTGTGGGGGTACTTCTCTTCGATCACCCGTAACAATGACTAGAGGAAAAAATTCTTCGGGAAAAGATCTTAATGTTTTCATGGGCTTCTCCTGAATTTATTCATCAACCTACAGCATCATTATGAAACTTTCACCTTAATAGTATAGCACGTTTGTCAAGTCCCTCGCGCCTTGATAAACTCCTCCCCCATCCTCATCAACTCCTCATGATCTTCAGGCGCGGGGAGGTCTACTTCCGCAGGGCTAAAGCCGCTTGCTCAGTACATGGAAGTCCTTTCGGACTCGCGCACCGAGTCGGATTTATCCGACTTTCACGAACTGAGGCAGGACTTCAGTCCGCCGAAACAACATGATAAGGCAACTTTACCATCAAACTGATTACTGATCACTGCTTACTTCCCACTACCCGCCTTCCCAATAAACTCCTCCCCCACCCTCATCAACTCCTCATGATCCTCCGGCGCAGGTAAATCCTTTAGAAATTCCACAGCATAATCGCTCAGTTTCTTCTGCACGTGCGGCTGACCTGCTGCGAGCCACTTCTCCATGCTCCAACGTGGGAAGATGGGACTGACATAGTATCCCGTCTTATATTTCTTGAGTGTCGTCGGCGCGGAGACATAGCCTTTGCCTGGACCCACGTTATGGATTTCATCAAGCCCAACGTTCGCGTCGTCGAGTTGGAATCCGCTTGCGAAGCGCAGAGCCTGGTCGATGATTTCGTGGCAGTAGATAAACGTCAGCGGCGAGATCGCTTTCGAGCCTAAAGTGTCGCCGACAAACGGAAGCAGCCCACCCTTCGTCAGGCTGAGCGTGAGGGTGTTCATCCAATAGGTTTCCGCCGCGAGCAAATCCATGCCCCAGCCTGTGCCGCTTCCCGAGGTCCCGCAATGCGGAACTTCGTAATGCGCCATCATCTCCGCGCAGGCGAGACTGACCAAAATACTTTGCGGGTCATAAAAATTCAGCAGGGTCTTCATATCCAAATAGACGGGCAGCATACCGAGCAGCATCGGCGCGCCTTCTTTATATAGTTGACCAATCACCAGTCCTGCGAGCAACTCAGCCAGCAAAACAGCAATCGTCCCCGCGGGCGTGATGGGCGTGGTCGCGCCAGACAAACTGTAATTCGAGACGATGACAGGCAAACCGCGTTCGATGGCAATCTTCATTTTGTCCACGGTGCCTTCGTTCATCACCAGCGGCGACACGGGGTTGAAATATGGAATGATAAAAGGCTTCGCGCCCAAATCGCCGCCATGCAGCAATTCAAACATTTGCATCACATCCTCAAATTTATGTTCATCTGAACACAGCAACACCATCGGCTTGGTGCCGTTCGCAAAATGCTCAAGGCTTCCATACAAGTCGGTATGATATTCGGGCACATCGCGCACGATGCCAATCGTCGAGACCACATCGTAATGCGGCAATTTATTTCCGAGCCGCACCATGTCCTGCATGTGTTTACGCATGAACAACTCAGGCGTGTCGGTCACGGGGTCTTGATAAAACAGCGCAGTGACTCCGATTCCGAATCGGACACGATCTTCCACACCGCCAATCGTGAACTGCGGATTCCCGCGACGGTCATACATCTGGATTTGACGCGGCGCGACACGAATCGCCCATTCGACGAGTTCCACAGGAATCCGCACGGTTCTGCCCTCGACGTTTGAACTGCCGACTCTTTTCGTCAACATCTCTAACGCTGACGGCGAGTCCACGCGCACACCAGTCGTCGCGAGCAGTTTCAAAGTATATTTATGCACATCCTGTATCTGTTCTTCGGTCAACATCTTCAAATATGGGCGGACGTTGTTCATTCATCACTCCTGAATCTTCTTGGAGTGCAGGAGCTCGTATGCCCGTTAGGGTATGCTCCTGCATCCGACAGCAAGCTGTCGGACTCCAGAGTTATTTCTTCATCAATGCTCCAATCCAAACGCCAACTAAAACAAGTATGCCGCCAAGTATAAATGTGAGCGTGATCTTTTCGCCTCGAAGCAGACTCCCAGCAATAGTCGCGACAATGGGAAACAACATAATGACATAAGATGTCGCTGAGGCAGACCAGCGCGCGAGAATCCAAATGAAAAGATAAAACATGACCACAGATCCAGGGATAACGGTATAGGCGATAGCCATCCACGTTGCGGGCAGGGTGGGCACGTTATGTGTTTCGCCTATCAAGAAGGATGCCGGCACAAGAAATATCACGCCAGAACTGAGGGTTAGGGCGTTGGTTGCCATCGGATCGCTCTTTGGAGAAAATATTTTTAGAATCACGTTTCCTTCGGCTGAAATTGCCGAACCAGCAATCAAGGCAACCACAGACAATATTGGTATGTCTGCTCCCAACTGGGCTCGGGCGGCGATGGAGATTCCAATCAACGCGATGACACCTCCGAGCAAACTCTGCCAACGAAATTTTTCGATACGATGCAAGACCGCTAAAAAGAAGGTCATCAAAGGCCCCATTGCAATGATGACGGAACCAAGACTGGCTTGTAATTGGACCAATCCATAATATAAGAGTCCAAAACTGATGCCTACCGAAAAGAAACCCGTCAGCAACAGAACCAGCGCGTCGCGCCTTTGAGGGATGGGAATCCGCCAAAGAAACAGGATCAGCCAAAAGAGAAGAGCAGACGCGCCCAGTCGGATCGTGGCGCCCCAATATGGCGCAAGTTCCACGTTGCTAAATCGCACCGCAACGGAATTTCCTCCACCTAGCAAGGCGGTGAGAAAAAAAGCGAACATGGTCAAACGGTTGGATGATGTATTTGTATTTGCCAAAGCAGAATTCCTATTTTAGATATCGATCAAAAAATCTCAGTACACGTCCCATAAACACAAACCAGGGTTCGCCAATAAAAGAATGACGCTCACCCTCATATTGATACATCTCAACTTCCTTGCCCGCATCACGTAACGCCTGGGTAAGATTCACTGACCACTCGGGCGGCGTGCCGCCAAGAACCTTGCCATCCTCAGTCCCATAATGGATTTGAATGGGAGCAGAAATATTTTCGAGATGATAGATCGGCGAAATTTCTTTGAGTGTATTCGCGTCGGTTGCTGCGAAACGATACGCATCCTGCAAGTTAGGAGGCAAATCCACAGGAATGACATCAGAAGAATTGCAGCCAATAATTTGTTCGCCCTGAGCAATGTCACCAAAACAGCCCACACCCCAACGATTTATAATATCCGCAAAGTCCGCGCTGACCGTGGAATACAAGACCGCGGCTTTGATTCTCGAGTCGATCTCCAAGACCTTCATCGTCACGCCGCCGCCCATGCTGTGACCCCATATACCAACGCGATTTGGGTCCGCCTGTGGAATGGATGGAATTGCATTCAGCAGGTTGATCACATCAATGACCAATCCTGAATAAAAGAAGCTTTCCCCGATATCCGAATCGCCCCAACTGCGATAATCGGATGCGAGAGTAATATATCCATGTTGGGCAAGATACGCCGAAGAGCGGTCCGTTCCATCACCAGAACTATAGACACTGCGAGCGAAGAAACCATGATTCATCACGATCACGGGAAAGGGTCTCTCCCCCACAGGGATTTGCATCACGCCCGTGATCGTCAGTCCATCGCTGGGATAGTCAATCAGGTAACTTGTGTATTTCTCGTTCTCTTCCAGTGTGGATCGGATGTGTATTTCGCCGCTTTGATAATTATGTTGGCGAAGCCCATCAATCGTGAAGGAGGAAATCCATTCTTCAATTGTCGGAGTTGGAGAGAGAGTGAGAGTAATTGTGGGTACTGGCGATGGCGTTAAAGTTTCGATGAGGACATGAGGCGCGGGCAGTGTAGCCGCAGATGAGACAGGCGCAGACTGGCAAGCCGCAAGGAGAATAAAAATAAACAGGCTAACGCGCTGTTGCATAACCTGATTGTATCAAATCGTATTTGGGAAATTTACTGTGTTTCTGGAAACAAATGCTTATACTAAATAGGCACACTAAATTCGCGGACATCATTGTTTATTCCCGCCTTGGACATCTCCTCCGCGTCTCGCAATAATCGCACAGCGACTTCTTCATCCACATAAGCCTCCCCACAACTGGGACAAAGGCGCGCGGGCACATTGTTTACTACCAGCCTGATTTCGCCGCGCTCGAGGGTCACGGATGTGAATCCGTCAACGATTTCAGCCTGCCTGCAGACCAGGCAGATCATGATCTGCGACTCTTGAAATCTTTATTCCACTTATCAGGATCGGGAATGTAAACCGTAATAATTGTTGTTTCGTTGGTTTCTGAATTCTCGGAAGTCACCGCATGAAACGGACGTTTGCCTTGAAAGCCCAAGATCAAGCGACTCGGCTCAGGCATTTCTGCTGAGTAATTTTCGATGGTCTCCCCCGATTGAAGCGCTTGAGAGACTTTCTTCGCGGAGATATCGCGTTCAAACATACGCTGAACGGCATGAACGCGGAAGGTGATTTTAGGGTTATTCACTCCTGTAATCCCATCCGATACAACTCGGCGTGTGTTCCCTGCTCAATAAGTTTCGCAACATGCATCTAAAGTCTATGTTTAGCGCGATTGTTACGGCAGTCCCCAAACAACAATAGAACCGGGAGCAAAGCCGATCAGGGAAGTACCATCGGGCGAAAAAATGAACTTCGTGCTGAGATATGGATCGTCTATCTCATTCAGTAGTTTGCCAGTCGACGGAGACCAGAATTTCAACACTCCACATACTTGAGCGACGATCAGTTTTCCATCCGGTGAAAATGCAGGGGCGCTATAGACTGAAGGAGCACATAGCTCTATTCCCATGCGCTCGAAGATGTTAGCCATACCATCAAAAATGATCTGCTGACCAGTTTCAAGATCCATAATCGCATCGGCTGAAGCCAGGTACTTTTCATCCGGCGAGAAAGCGGTCTTTGGCCAGCGGGAGAAGGCAGGCAAGTAACGTCCAGTTTCAATGCCATTTACCCATAGGCGCGTTTGTTCTCCAACCACTGCTGCCACATATTGTCCTGATGGTGAGACTGACACGGAATAAGTTCCCAACCCAGAATCCGGGAACTGCCAGAACTGCGTGCCGAAGCCTTTCTGCCAGATCCAAACCGGAACAGGTTCCCCAGAATAAACTGTGCCGCCGCTCGCGCCTACTCTCCCATCGGATGAAAAAACATCACAACACAAAGTCTTGAGGGTGGCGATTGGCGAATTATTTTCACCAACCTTGTAAAGAAGATGTTGATTATATTCCTCGTTAATCGAGGCTATCCCCCCATCCCTGGTTATTTGACCACAGGTTGATTTGTCAAATTGCCATTCATTGAGCAAGTTTGCGGCTGGCAATTCCACTACATCCACAATGTTACCGGTACAACGCACCCCGCGTATTTGTCCAGCTGATGTGATTCCGATATCGGCAATTCCTGCATACGGATCAGTGATCACCACGTCTCCAACACTATTGGCTACAACAGGAAAAATCTTTACCACGCTGGTAGATGTCCATAAAGCAAGTCTCTCACCGTTCGGAGAAAACACCATATAGTTCTTGCCGTCTGGGCTGTTGTCCTCGACATCTTGGCTGATGTCGGGGACTCGGATATTGCGAATCTGCCTTAACTCAGGAACCTGCCAAAGCGCAATGCTCCCACCCACCATATTGTCAGTGAAGCGATCCAGGATGGCAAAAGACCTGCCATTTGGCGATACTAAAACGCGGTCAAAATAATCATCGAATGAAATAGTGTCCAGTAAGTTCCCTTTGGAGTGAACAGCGAGCGCAAGGCCATCGTCTTTCGGTTCGAGCCACAAGGTGCTGGATGGTAGATATACGTCGCCGTTCAAATCACTACCAGGCGCGGTCTGTGCAATACCGGTAAGTGGTTCTACAAGTTCTATCGAATTGCCAAACTCCATTACAAACAATTGGGAGTCTTGATCAAAAGTAGCAGCGTATAGTTGATTCGTGGCATCCCCCATCAATGCCACATTTTCCCATTCGCCGTTCACCTCTTTCATAACCCTGGCTTGAAAAGCGCTCCCAGACGGAAATGTGACAGCAACTAGTGTGCCATCCTGCAGGAAGGAAAGCGCAGATACCCAACCCTCGATCTTTAATTGGTTTACGATCTGACCCTCGTGAAGATCGTAAACTGCAATGGCCCGTCCATCAGATGCCACTGCCAGCAACGAATTGTCTGGTGAAAATGCCAGCGAATCAATGCCACCCACAGATAATTCAAGATAACGCAATAACTGAAACGAGTAGCCGTCATACAAATTAACACCAAGTGTCGTCCCGATTCCGAAATAACGTTCATCCTGGGACCAAGCCATACTCCTAAACTCTCCATTGCCCCAATGTTTCAGCAATTGAACATCCTGCAAGTTCCCAGGCAGGATTGCATCCGGTGAACTTAAGGTTGGTGGAGAAATTGAGACCGGTGGAAAGAATACCCGGATGAAAGTTTGTCGCACGCTTGGCAATTTCCAGGATAACCACCCTGCGACCAGGATCAACAAAGCCATTGGAATGGCTTTACGAAACCAGAGCCATTTTTTGTTCATGTCGTTTGCCTTTCAAGAACAAGAAAGACGTTCCGTCTCGATTACATTGTATTCTATTTCTTCACTCAGCGGCAATATGAGTGCTTGGTTCGTTCTAAAGTCCTAATCCTGCGCAAACGGAGGGTCATTCTTGAAACCCTGTGCGATACAACTCATAATACACAATATACTAAACCTGACAGGTTTTCGCAGAACCAAATCCAAAAGGAATCCACGTCCACGCGACGACTCGATAAACCATGCCGCGCAGGAAACCCGTCAGGTTTTTTTCCAAGCTATATTCTTACTTGCATGTTGTATAAATTCGCGTATGTCTTATCCATTGCGATTAACTCTTCATGCGTTCCTTGTTCATCGATCCCGTTATCAGTTAATACAACAATTCTTTGTGCATTTCTGACTGTTGACAAACGATGGGCTATGACAAGTGTTGTGCGGTTGTCGGTTAACTTCTCCAATGAATCTTGAATGGCCTTTTCACTTTCATTATCCAGAGCGCTCGTCGCTTCATCAAAAATGATAACGGGTGGATTTTTTAAGAAAACGCGCGCAATACTCAACCTTTGCTTTTGCCCCCCTGATAATTTTACGCCACGTTGACCAATATCCGTAGCATACCCATCCGGTAACACCATAATAAACCCATGGGCATTCGCCTTCTTGGCCGCCTCAATGATTTCTTCCTTACTTGCATCAAGTTTACCGTAGCGGATGTTGTCTGCGACTGTCCCTGCAAACAAATATACATCCTGCTGTACGATGCCTATATTCCTTCTTAATGAGCGCAGGCGAATATCCCTGATATTCCTGCCATCGAGCAGTATTTTCCCCTCGTTCACTTCATAAAAGCGAGGGATTAAAGAACACAGCGTTGTTTTACCCACGCCTGAAGACCCCACCAATGCAACATATTCCCCGACCTTTATATCCAGGGATATATTCTTTAGGACATAGTCATGATCTTCCTTATACTTGAAGCCTACATCTCTAAATTCCACATTTCCCTGAACATGCGTGAGTTCAATTGCATCTGCCGAGTCCTGGATATCTGGCTCCACCTCCAAAATTTCCATAAACCGTTCAAAACCAGTGATCCCTTCCTGGTACAGCCTCGCGAAATTACTGAACCTGTTGATGGGTTCGATCAGGATGCCAACACATAATAAAAATGTCAGCAGGTCGGCCAGGTCCAGCGACGCATTAACGATTCTTGCGCCGCCAAAGATGATCACGGCAATGGTCATCAGTTGTGTGAACGCGATCATCCCCCCAGAAAAATACGCCTCGCTTTTATAACCGTTTCTTCTGCTGTCCACAAAACGATTGTTTTCGTAGGCAAACTTCTTTCTTTCAATTTCATCGTTTGTAAATGACTTTACAACTCTGATGCCTGCCAGGGTATCTTCAACCTGTGCGTTGATATCGCCGATTCTATCCTTGCTTTTTCTTAACGCGATCTTCATTCTCTTATTAAAATAGAACGCATAAAGAGCCATGATCGGCAAAAAGAGAAACACGATCAACGCAAGCTGGAAATTGATACTGCTCAAGATCACGAACGCCCCGACAAAATTCAACAACGAAATCGCGATATCCTCAGGACCATGATGATATAACTCGGAAAGCGCAAACGAATCATTGGTGATCCGCGTCATCAACTGACCTGTTCTTTGTTCATCATAAAAACCAAACGATAGTTTTTGATAATGTTCAAATAATTCACTGCGCATATCGCTTTCCATCATCGCCCCCATCATATGCCCCTGATAGTCAACGAACATGTTACACGCCGTATGGATCACAACCAATGCAAGCATAACAGCGCCCATCGTATAGATTTGGTTGAGCGCATTGGGCGCATTTCCTTCCAATACATTTTTAGTGATGTATCTTGCGCATAACGGCAGTATCAGCGTAGTTGCCGATACAAGTAATGCACATGTCATATCGGCAAAAAACAATCCCAAGTATGGTTTGTAATAAGATAAAAATTTCTTGCTTCGAGAATTCACAAAATTTCTCCTCAAACAGACAAGGCGGCATTGTAACGGTGGACAAAGAACCAGATC
>CAZIYY010000114.1:0-16629 GCA_964543585.1 uncultured Anaerolinea sp.
CCTTCACCTTGGCGATCTGCGCCGAGAAGTCAGTTGCGTTGTCTTCGTAAGTATCTTCAAGGGCGAGCGTGCCTCCAAGTTCCGTGAAGCGCGACTTAAAGTAGCCGCCCAACAAGGTGGTATATTCCACGCCCTTGTCCCACAGAAGATAGGCGGTCTTGCCGTAGTTGTTGAACCCGTACTCCGCACCAACTGCAGCCTGCACGTTGTCGCCAAAACAGGCAAAAAACAACAGATCCCCAATTTGGGCAGGCAACTTGGGCGAGGTCGCTCCCGCAATGATAAACGGCAAGCCGGCGGCCTGAATGGTCGGGCCGGAAGCGAGGACCGAGTCAGAGTCTGTAAAGCCGACCAAGGCGACGACTTTATCCTGCTCAACGAACTGCTTGGCAACTTGCGCAGTCACGCTCATATCGTACTTGGTGTCATGCACGATGAAGTCAATTTGCCGACCTAGTACTCCTCCGGCGGCATTGATCTCCTTCACCGCCAATTTGGCGCCGTTGGCGGCTGGCAGGTCGAGTGACGATTCCGCCCCGGTGAGGGCAAAACCGCCGCCGATCTTTATAGGCTCTTGCGCGCCCCCGCCTCCTCCGCCTCCCCCACAGGCGCCGAGCAGGAGGGTGGCAATCACAAAAAGGGCAAAGTGTTTGTGTTTCATGATCTTTTCTCCTCTAGATAGTTAATCATTCGTTATTCGGCATTCGTGATCGGTCGTTCTCCTGTTGCGCCACCTCCTTTCATGAACAATCGGTCGAGGGCGATCTCGCGTTGACCCAGCAGGCCCTCGCGCCTGAAGATGATAATGAGGATGAACAAAATGGCCAGGACGATACCGCTCATCCCATAAAGCTGACTTGGGTCTTCAATACGTCGCAGCACCTCCGCCAGTCCGACAACCAGCGCCGTGCCGACCACCGAGCCGCTCACCGATCCCATCCCCCCGACCACAAGCATCGTAATCACTTTGAAGGTCAGGTCAAAATAGAAGACTGTCGGCGAAAATGATGTGATGAAGTGGGCGTAGAGCGACCCGGCAACAGCGGTGAAGAACGCGCTGACAACGAAAGCCAGCAGGCGCGGTGACATCACGTCAATGCCAATGGACTGCGCCGCCCATCGGTCTTCGCGCTGCGCGAACATCGCCCTCCCAAACGGCGACCGTTTGATACGCCAAACGATGTACACCGTCAGTAGTGCCCACGCCCATACCCACCACAGGTTCGTATAAGGGGTGACATTGGAGAAGGTGCGCGAGCCCCTCGTCAGGTTGTCTGCATTGAAAAGCAGGACACGCACAATGACCAGAAAACCAAGCGTTGCAACGGCCACGAAGTGGCCCGACAACCGCATGAGGACCAGGCCGACTAGCAGGGCCACGAGCGATACCAGGAATGCGGCGATCACCGTTGCAAATAGAAAACCAAGCGGGAAAAGCCCAAGATGGAAATCAAAATGCACACCAGCCAGCCAGGTTGGCAGGTTGGGTAGATATTCATGCTTCTCGCGCAGAGGCAGGGTCAGAATCGCAGATCCATATGCGCCGAGCGCCATAAAGCCTATGTGCCCAAGCGAGAATACGCCAGTGAAGCCACTGGACAGGTTCAGACTCAACACAAGGATGAGAAAGATTCCGAGATTGATAACAAACCCCTGCCAAAAGGCAAGGCCTGTCACTTGCAGGAGCACCAGCAGGACAACAAGCGCCAAGATGGCAACGACCGGCCCCGTCATTCGGTCAAAGATCCAGCCTCGGGTTTGCGGCCTCATCCCATCTCCTCTCGTTCTCGGCGCCCAAGAATCCCATTGGGCCGAAATAGCAATACGAGGATGAGCACGAGGAACACAAACGCATCCCTGTAGCTGGTGAGTGAACTGGGCAGCCACTGCTTCAGCCATGCCTGCACCCCAGGTGCAACCAGACCGGGCGGCAGGATGTCTCCAATGCCGGGGATGGCAGTGAGTAACACTTCCAACCCGCCAAGTGCATACCCACCGACGATAGCACCAGCGATACTGCCAAAGCCTCCAATCACGGCGGCGATGAAAGCCTTGAGCACTGGTGTGAAGCCCATATACGGTGTCAGTTGCCCGGCCTGTATTGCGAACAGCAAGCCAGCCACAGCTGCGAGCCCCGACCCGATGGCGAAGGCAGTGGCGATCACACGGTTGATGTCAATCCCCATGAGCTGTGCCGCAGGCAAATCCTCTGCAGCGGCCCGCATGGATAACCCCAGATTGGTGCGGGTAACAAACAGCGACAGTGAGACTAGCAAAATTATTCCGAGGACCAGGCTCACCACGTTGACGCGCGGGACAGTGATGGAACCAAATGCGAATACTCCGCTTAATGCACTGATCACGGGGAAAGCGAGTGGGTTCGGCTTTTGCAGGAGCCGCGTCACTAGTAAAGTCCCGTTTTGCAGAATCTGGCCGACAGCAAACGATGTGAGCAATGCGGCGACATCCGGTGCGCCGCGGATGGGGCGGTAAGCCACACGCTCCATAAGAAGACCCACCAGAACTGTTCCAGCGAGCATCAGCACAATCGTCACGCCGAGGGGCAATTTGCCGAGCAGGGCAAAAGCGGCAAAGTACGCAGCAACCATGATCAGGTCGCCGTGTGCGAAGTTAATCAGCCGCAATATGCTGAATACCATCGCCAAACCCACCGCCATCAGGGCGTACAGGCTACCGATGCTCAGGGCATTGACAAGTTGCTGGAGGATATAGAAGACTAGATTCATGGATTGTCGAATGAATAATGACAGTTCAGCGAGGGGGCCCGTCGTTCTTATTTCATCTCAAGTTCCAAGATAGGTGTGCTCCACCTGCGGATCATGTTTCAACTCCGTAGCTGGGCCTTGCAGGGTCACGCGGCCTGTTTCCATAACGTAGGCTCGGTCGGCGATATCGAGTGCGAGCCGTGCGTTCTGTTCGACGAGCAAAATCGTGGTGCCCTCCCGTTTGAGTTGGCGGATTGTGTCGAATATGACACGCACCAGCAATGGCGCAAGACCTAGGGAAGGTTCATCGAGAAGGAGCAGTTGAGGACGGTTCATCAGCGCGCGACCTATCGCCAACATTTGCTGTTCACCACCGGAAAGAGTCCCCGCTAGTTGCGCGCTCCGTTCTTCGAGCACCGGGAACAGTTCGTAGACGTGCTCGATGTCGTGGCGCACATCCTCGCGGTCGCGGCGTTGAACCGCTCCGAGCCGCAGATTTTCGGCGACGGTTAGTCGCCCGAACAGATGACGTCCCTCGGGGCAGTGCGAGATGCCGAGGGCGACGATCCGGTGCGGAGGGAAGCGGTCTAGCGGATGCCCCTGATAAAGGAGAGTCCCTGCTTTTGGGCGCAGTAAACCCGAGATTGTCTTAAGCGTTGTAGATTTGCCCGCGCCATTCGCACCAATTAGCGTCACCAATTCTCCCTCGGCGACCGTCAATGAGATGCCTTTGAGGGCGCGGATATTCCCGTAGGCGACTTCGACCTCGCGCAGTTCAAGCACGGGTCACCTCGATAGGTGAATGATCTTCACCCAAATAGGCCGCGATGACCTGAGGGTCTGCTCGTACTGCCTCTGGCTTGCCCTCGGCGATGATCTTCCCATAGTTCAATACGATAATGCGCTCACACAGATTCATCACCAGCCGCATATCATGCTCGACCAGCAAAACCGTCAACTGGAAGCGCGCGCGCAAATCCATAATGAGTTGATGTAAGCTGTCGCTTTCAGCAGGATTCATGCCGGCTGCGGGTTCGTCCAGTAGAAGCAACTGCGGCTCGGTGGCTAACGCGCGTGCTATCTCTAGGCGACGCTGATGTGCGTAGGACAAACTCGCCGCAGGCCGGTTTGCATATTCACTCAGACCGAGCAGGTCAAGAAGTTCGTAGGCGCGCGCTGTCACCTGGGCTTCTTTGCGGCGGAAGCCCGGCGCGCTGATTAGTAATTCTCCGAAAGAAAAGTGCGCCCGCAACTGCGCTGCTGCCATTACGTTCTCCAACACCGATAAAGAGTTGAAGACGCGGATATTCTGGAACGTGCGGGCCAGTCCCAACCGGGCGATCTGAGCAGGAGGCCAACCAGTGATTTTCTGGCCTTTGAATTCAATCTGGCCAGCCGTTGGGACTAGAAAGCCGGTGAGGAGGTTGAAGCATGTGGTTTTCCCAGCGCCATTCGGCCCGATCAGACCTAGGATTTCGTTGACGTTGACAGCAATGGAGAAATCCTGTAATGCTTGCAAGCCCAGGAAGGACTTCGCCAGCCCCTGTGTCTGGAGGATCGACTGAGACATGTTCTGTGATTGGAAACTCATAACAGTGAAAGTCGGCTGTAGGGCAATTCAAATAATATCGCCCGGCAGTTACAGCGGGCTAGATCTTTGGGGCGCACTAAATATGTCAAAGCGCCAAGGCCTGACGCGCGCATCTTATCTGATCTTGAAAATAGCGCACACAATCGCGTATCTAAATAGCAGTGAAAAGGCTTGACCTTGCACAATTAGCAAAGGCGAAAAAAAGAATGGAGGGAGAACACAATATTCATCTCACCTTTTTTTGTCGTCATCTGCAATTGGATTATACACCTAAGCAACTTGAATAATGGATAAGGTGAGTTAGCCTCGATCCAGGAGACATATCGAGGAGAGCGACCATGTCATCCTTGACCACCTTTGTCGCGATGAAGGAGGCGCCCAGACGCTAACGGCGAAGAGAACTTCGAAATATGGGATCAGTTTGGAGTTGGGCATGACCATTCCTTTTATCCGGTGGCGGTTGAATTATGTATCCTGAATCCAAAAATCCCCGGCATTTATGGCATACCCATACTTGAGAATGGTTGTAAAATTACTTTTGACTCGATATGATGTTTGCTGTAAACTCTTACCGGAAGGTGTCCTACAATGGAAAACTCAGACATCCAATATGCGGCCGAAAAATTAATGCAATTACAATCGGAATATCATGTTACTGTGATCACGGATTGGGGGGAAGACTCGGATGGAATGTGGCAAAAAGGAAACTGGTCAAGAGATGAATTGGATCGGCTCCATCGTTCCATTGGGCTTTTGGCAGGCATCATGGTCCGGCGCGAAAAATTTATTCAAAACCTGGGCGGGGTGACCGTAATGAAGGAGGATATCGGCTCGCATGGCGGAGAGGCGCTGGCTCATCAAGTGAAGCTCAGCGCGCAGGGATCGTTTTCCGCCTGGACGGTTGTCCACGAGTTTGCGCACGCCTGGGATGCGAATCAGGGCTGGAAGTTATCCAGGGCTCTGGAGAAATACACGGGCGGGTCCACAAAGCCGTTTTTATCCCTGCTCAAAAGATTGGCTGGTTTGTCCGATTCAGGTTTATTCGCGGAAGAGAATAGATCTGGTCGGCACGGCAGAAGACCCGGCTGCAACGAGGCGGGATATTTTTACGGCGATAAACCCAGCGGCTCGAATTGGAACTTCAACCGCGTGGAGGATTTCGCGGAATCTGTGGCAATGTATGTTGGCTGGGGGAGAAGCAATGACCTTTCGAACTGGGCTGACGCAAGAATAAAACGCTATCTTTTGGAGAATAAAGCCAGGGACAAAAATTTTGGCGTGGATCTCTGGACTTACTACGCAAAATACTTCTACCCTGAAGGCGGCGATTACACCAAAACCCTGCGCTGGAAATTTGTGGAAGAGTTGGTGAAGGGGAGGATAGAGATTGCCTAGAGTTCCCAAATCTCATATATCCAACAGCGGGTATAATACCCCTCGGAGGCTGCACCTGTATGGAAATAACCTGGTATGGACATTCATGCTTTCGTCTCACCGAACGCAACTACGCCACGGTGGTGACGGATCCATTCGACAATAAATCCATCGGCTACGACGCTCTCAAACTCAAGTCTGATATTGTCACGGTGAGTCACGACGCGCCCGGTCATAACAATGCTGACGCCGTAAAAGGAACGGCGCATGTCATTGACGGTCCTGGCGAGTTCGAGATCGGCGGCGTGTTTGTCACCGGCGTTCAGACCGATGGCGGAGCGGGCAAAAAGAAAACCGCCAACGGGACGCGCAACACAATCTATGTCTTTGATTATGACGGGATCACTATCGCGCATTTGGGCGACCTGAAGCAGTCACCGACTCAATCTGAGATCGAATCATTGGGCACGATCAACGTCGCGCTCGTCCCAGTGGGAGGCGGGGGAGGCTTGAACGCGGCCAAGGCGGCCGAGGTCATCAGTATGATCGAGCCGAATCTCGTAATCCCCATGCATTATTCCACGCCTGTCGTCAAACTCCCGCTCGACTCGCTCAACAAATTCATCAAAGAGATGGGACTCTCGAAGCCCGAGACCCAGCCGTCCCTGAAAGTGACGCGCAGCAGCCTTCCAAACGAAACGCACGTCGTTGTGTTGGAATATCAGACGAGTTAATTATTCTAGGTTCTCAATATGTCATTCTGAGCCGCGAGCCTTAAATGGCGAGTGCGGCGAAGAATCTCAGGCATGACGAGCGAGACTCTCACCTGCACTCGCATGCAGGTGCAAGTGTCGGTCGCGAAGGACACTTCCTCAGAGTGACAAAAAGGACAATATGGCTGTAAAAGTATTAATGACATGGGATATTGCGGGTGAACGCGACCAGGATTATTTCGAGTTCATCATCGGCGAATTTATTCCGGGCGTGCAGAGGCTCGGCTTACAGCCCGCGGAAGCATGGGCGACCATCTATGGTTCGTATCCGCAAATTCAAGTCGGCTTGCTTGCGGCGGACGTAAGCCAGGCCCGCAGCATTCTCGACTCAAGCGATTGGACGATATTACAAGACAGACTATTTAATTACGTGAAAAACTTTTCATACAAAGTAGTGCCTGCAAAAGGTGGGTTTCAGTTTTAATTTGGCATTGCGAGCCGCTGCTGGATGCAAAAATCCCATTCGTGGTTTTTTTATCTTTGCGCCATTGAGGGCGTGACGCCGCTTGTCACGCTTCTTTTAATTCCTTCCGAAGGCGGGAGTATTTCACTTGCTCGACTCGTTCTGATTGCGATTATCTTCATTTTAATCGCTGTGTGGATTTATCTTGCGCTTCGCCCGCCGCGCACATTGGATAACATTGCGCGTCCCATTGTCAGCACAACCTCGGCGCTTCTTTCCTTGACCTTTGGCTTGCTCCTGTTCCTTTTGCGTTATCTCAACCCGCAACGATTCCTGCCGCTCTTCGAGCGCCTGAGCCCATTGCTGTGGTATCTGCTCATACTTTCGATTCAGATCACATTCTTCCTGCTCTTCCTCAAAAACGGGCTTCATCGCGAAGCGCTTCGACAAAATAAAACTGTTTATGCGCCATCGCTGATGGCCTTCTGTATTCTGTTATTTGTTTTATTCTTTATTTCCCTTACAAAACTTGGAATCACAAAAGGCGATGCATATTGGGGGGAACCCGGCGTTGCGATCCCTGGCTGGCAATTTGCCCTTGCCATCCTCATCGGCGCTGGCTTAATGATTTACCAATTATCGCGAAGCATCCCTTTGAGACTAATGACCCAATCCTCCAATTCTCCGATTCTCAAATTTTTTCTCCCACTCTCCATCTGGCTTACTGCTTCAATCCTCTGGTTGAACGTTCCAATTGACTCCCTGCGTAACAGTTTTTACGCGCCCATCACGCCCCCGTACACAACACCCTTCCCTTACTCCGACGCGGGTTTTTACGATTACCTCTCCCAGTCCCTGCTCATCGGCGCGGACTATCTTGGCGGCATCCCACCGCGTCCATTGTACGTGACCTTTCTCGCCGCCCTTCATTTTCTGTTCGGCCAGGATTACGTCAAAATCATCGCCGCGCAGACATTGATGCTTGCGCTCTTTCCCGTTGTTCTGTATTTACTGGGGACTCGCATCCATTCCCGCGCCGCGGGCGTGACCATTGCGTTCTTCGCCATTTTTCGTGAATTGACCACCTTATGGATCTCATCCAACACGCGCACAGCCAGTACCAAAATGTTCGTCACCGATTTTACAACCGCCATGGGTATTGCTATCACCTGCCTGGTCGCGGCTTGGTGGCTGGAACGGCGTGACACAAAATCCACGTTGATTGCAGGCGGCGTGTTCGGAATCCTGCTTCTGCTCAGAACTCAGTCATTAATCATTCTTCCTGTTTTATTTGTTTTGGCGTTTTTCGCCTACCAAAAGCACGTAAAAGAGTGGTTGATTGCAGGACTCACTTTCGGGCTCGTTATGTCCCTGACAATCACTCCGTGGCTCATCCACAACTATACTGTCACGGGAAAATTTGCATTCGACGATCCCGCGCAGATGGGGTTGATGTATTCTCAATACTCATTCAGCGAAGACCAGGACCTGGGTCGGGTTGAGATTAAATCTGAAAGCCTTGGAACTAGGTTGCTCGGTTTCACGCTACAAAATCCCGGCTATGTGAGTCGCTTCATTGTCAATCATTTTCTCAACACGCAAATCGGCGGCTTGCTGGCGCTGCCTTTGATTCAACGGTTTGATGGCCTGTTTGCGCCGGTGAATCTATATTGGGTTACGTGGGATGGGACTCTAACCTGGTATAACCTTGTCCTGATTATTTTCCATCTTGCTATCATCTCAGTGGGAATTGGCGCGGCGTGGAATCGTTTGAAATGGATCGGGCTGACCCCGCTGGCTTTCAATCTTGGTTATGCCCTGGCAAACGGAATCTCGCGGTTTTCATCATGGCGCTATAACCTGCCGGTGGACTGGGTAGCGTATTTTTATTTTGGCATTGGCGCAATCGAAGTTCTCGCGTGGATTGCCCTGCTCTTTGGGGCGAACACATCGAAGTTGTTTTCATATCAAAACCTCGAACTGAAAAAAGAAACGCTGAGACCGGCGCATATGCTTATCATTATCGCGTTCGTTTTTGTCGGCGCGCTGCCATGGTTGGCAAAAGGACTCGCGCAGCCGCGTTACACTCTATCCCGCGATGTATTGATCAAGCAAGTTCGCTCACAGAGCGTGGCTTCGGACGAACTCGAAAAATTTTTGTCTCAACCAGACTCTCAAATTATAGAAGGCATGATGCTCTACCCTCGCTTCTTTCGCCGCGGCGACGGGATCATCTCCGCACACCCGTGGCCGGTTTATCAAGTGCGCGATTATCCACGACTTGGTTTTATCGTTCTCAACGACCGTGCTGCAAATGTTGTCTTCCCTGCGAACAGGTCCTTGGCTTTTATTCATGGCTCGGATGTCATTGTGATTGGATGTATGCGTGAAGATTATTTCGAAGCGCGCAGTATATTCCTCCCCAATTCAGATCAGACGTATCAAAGCGGATCATTGACCGAACCCTGTCATCCCTAACATGCCCCGCCTCTCTTCCAAGCTTTTGAACTGGTACCTCGACAACAAGCGGACTCTCCCCTGGCGCGTTCGCGATCCCGATCCATACGCGGTCTGGGTCTCCGAAATCATGCTCCAACAAACGCGCGTCGAAACGGTCATTCCCTATTTTAAAAAATGGATGCGTTTATTTCCGACCGTTCATGCCCTGGCAAAAGCAACTGAACACGACGTTCTCAACGCATGGGAGGGACTTGGATATTACAGCCGCGTGCGTAATTTACACCAGGCCGCAAAGATTGTAGTTGAAAATTTTGGAGGGCAACTTCCTCATGATTTGGATCAGTTGCGAAAACTTCCTGGCATTGGTCGTTATACGGTCGGCGCGCTCGCTTCGATTGTATTTGGCATGGATGAACCTGCGCTGGACGGCAATCTGAAACGCGTGTATGCGCGTTTGTTCGATATAAAAGAACCTGCTGATTCATCAGAAGGCGAAAAGATTTTATGGGAACTTGCCAGGGAACATTTGCCAAAAGGGCAAGCCGCTGACTTTAACCAGGCGCTGATGGATTTGGGCGCGGCGATCTGCCTGCCGAAAAATCCGCGTTGTTTGATCTGCCCGTTGATGAAAATGTGTCAAGCGCGCACGAATGGAACACAAGCGCAAAGACCCATGATGAAGCCGAAGAAAGTCCTCCCGCATTACGTCCATGCGGCAGGCATAATTGGGCAGGGTGGGCGGGTTTTGATCGCGCAACGCCCATCGAACGGGCTGCTGGGAGGGATGTGGGAATTCCCGAATGGGCGCGTTGACCAGGATCCAGCCAAAAGCCTGGTAAAGGTTCTTAAATCGGGATACAGGCTCAAAGTCCGAAAGAAAGCGGCGTTGGGTTTCGTCCAACATGCGTACACTCATTTCAAAGTCACCGTTCACGCGTTTGAATGTGAGTTGATCTCGATGTCTAAAGATGGAAATCTAAAATGGGTTCTGCTGAAAGAATTGGATGATTACCCGATGGGCAAGATTGACCGCCTGATCGCCCGGAAAATTACGCAACGAAATAGCACTTGAATGGGTGTCAAATATGGCGTAGAATAGGGGAAATTTTTCAATGGATTGGGAGCAAAATGTCTGAATCACCAAAACCAAGACTCGACCCTTCTGTCATGGCTGCGCTTATCGGCGTTATTGGCACCATCGCCGTCACTTTGATTACGCTATTTTACCAAAATCGACCGTCTGATCAGGCGACGCCGGCGCCTACAACCGTGATCGTGATTACCGCGACTAACCCGCCCACGGCGGTTCCAACTGATACTGTTCCCCCGGGGGATCCAACCTCAACACCCGCGCCGGATACCCCGACGCCAGAACCGACTCTGACCTTTACCCCGATTCCTGCTAATGGGCAAGACTGGGCGCTAGGTTGCATCAGCGAGTTATGGATTCCGTATCCAGCGAGCATACAAACCACCCCAAGCAATGGTTGTTTCTCAGAGCCGGTCGGCCTTTTCTCTGCGAGCGGAGGCAGTCTTTCGTTTTTGTACAACGGCAAGGTAAGTAGCCAGGAATTCTATGGACTGTTCACGCGTTTGCCCGCAGATGGAACGGCAAGCCTTGAGGTATCTTTGAGGGATCTGACCAAGGGCGAAATTTGGATGGGCGTTTTTGCCGAGCCAAATATTGAATCATCGGCAGGGATGTTGCTGGTCATTCCGGATGGAAATGTGAAGAACCGCTTGATCCTCCAAAAGACGATGCCCGGACAAACTAGAATAGACTCAACACAGCCAATCCCATCGGATCCCGCTGTTTACAAGGTTGAATTTACATTCAGTAGCGGCTCCATTACAGCGCGCGTCCCGAAGATCGCATATAACTTCAAATCAGTTGCCGTACCTTCCTCTGAAAAATGGTTGTTTATCGGTTACCGGGTTGTGAGCGGAACAAATCGTATCGAAGCGGAGTTTCTTAATTTGGCAATGCAAGCAAAATAGTAGAACCAGGCAGGAAGGAGAGTGCCATGCCTGCAAAAGTAGAAATTACGAGGGATGTCGCCCGTATCGTTTTGGACGGGGAATTCGATTTTTCAACACAGGAGATTCTCGAGCGCGCGTTCAGTAAAGCCCTTGGCGAGGATGCGATCAAAGAGATACACGTTGACCTGACCGACGTGACTTTTATCGATTCTTCTGTCATTCGCGCATTATTGAGGCTGCGAGAGGACGCCATTGCAGGCGAAAAAAAACTGAGCCTTTTACACTGCAATGAGCAAATCCAGGAAATTCTAACAATTGGGGGTTTCGATCAATTGTTTGTAATACGCTGAATATCAGCAGGTCACGAAGCCCCTGCGCTCTCCAGAGCAAATTTGGCGAGGACGCCTTTGGCGCGCCAATTACGCGCCTTCGTGAAGTACTTATAATCAATTCAAAATTACAATCCGAAGGAGAATTAGTATGACCAACAGAAAGACGCCCGCATTCATCATTATGTTTTTATTTGCGTTTCTCGGCTTCTGGCAGTTCTCCCAAGGCGTCCGATCTGTTGACGTTGTGGGACTGGTTGCCAGCGGGGCGCTTGTAGGCGCGGCAGTTGCGTCTCTCTGGATATCGCGCAACACAAACCAATGACCAAATAGGAAAGGTCTCTCGTCCCATCAGTCTTCGTGTAACCTCCTGCTATTGCAAAGCATTGCTTTCTTATAAATTTTCCTGATAATTGAGGTAATATACTAAGGTATATAAAGAGTATTTGTCAACTGCAATGACCTCTGATACACCTTTTTTAAGCTTGCATCATCGAAAATACGGCTAAAAAAGACGATTTCTGACGACTTTGCCTGTATCAAAGGTTGTTGCAGTTCACAAGTATTGCTTTATAAGGAAGCGACGAATGACAACCAAAATACAGGCAATTGTGCGATTATCTTTCATTATTGTGCTCCTGTTCTCATCTATTGCTGCCGCGCCCTTCTCCCAGACGAATAAATCAAAAAACAAAACCACCCAGGATATTCTTGATGCCCTGGGTGGTCTTCCATGTTTTGACGGGAGCTTGTTTACCTGCGTGACTGTTGAGGTCCCACTGGATCACTTCAATCCCGCCGACACCCGCACGCTTCCGGTGACGTTTGCCGTGCTTCCCGCTTCAGGCGGACGCAAGGGCATGTTCGTCACGGCGACAGGTGGTCCCGGTTATTCAGGCGTTGTATTGGCAGACTCCTATACGTACGCGTTTGACGCGAGCATTCCCGAAGTCTTCGATATTGTCTTCTTCGACCAGCGCGGACTTTTGCTCTCTGGCGATCAAACCTGTCCGTTCGCCGCGAATGTTTATTATCAGCAGGATACAAGCGGCATCACGCCCGAGCAGGAAGCCGCCCTTAAAAAGACTGCGAGCGTGTTCAGCACAGATTGCGTCAACGAGGTCAGCAACGCCGACCTTCTGCCATATCTCGGCACAAAGCAGGCCGTTGAAGACCTTGAATACTTCCGTCAACTGATCGGCGACGAAAAGATTTGGCTCTATGGTGAGAGTTATGGCACTCAATACGCGCAAACCTACGCCGCCGCGCACGGCGATCATCTGGCAGGATTGATCCTCGATGGCACGGTTGACCTGACATATGATGGCATCAGTTATTACACACAACAGGCACAGGCATTCAACGATGTGCTGGTTGCCTCGTTATCTGCCTGCAATAGTGATCCCGCCTGCAACAAGGATTTGCCTGGAGATGCAGTCGCGGCGTACGATAAATTAACCACGCAGTTAACCCGCCGCCCGATCTCTTTCAAATTCCCGCTTCCACAAGGCGGATTTGCGAATCGAAAATTCACCCTCACGAATTTTGAATTTGTCACCGCCAGCCAGATGTATAACGAAAGCGACCGAATGATATTCACCCGCGCGCTCGCCACATATGCATCCAATAACAATATCGTTCCACTCGCCCGATTGCTTTACCTTGACCTGGGACTCGACCCGCAAACGCTTGACATTATCCTCGACCCATACTATTCGGACGCTGTATTCTTTGGCGTTGAGTGTCAGGATTATGGATATCCGGGCAAGTCTCCTAATGAAAAAGCGGAACTTTATCTTGACGCGGCAGATCCGGTTGAATCCTCCATCCCGCGCCTCGCATCCATCATCTACAGCGACCTGCCCTGCGTCTATTGGCCCTCTTCTACATCCGATCTGACCCGCCCCAATTACCTGACCCTGGATGGAGTCACAACATTTGTGCTCGGCGCAACCGCGGATCCCGCCACGCCTGTCAACAATGGCATCAACGTTTACAAGCATCTGAATGATGGCTATATCATCACACAGCAAGGCGGACCTCACGTCATCTTTGGACGCGGCAACGTTTGTCCCGATGAGCTGGTGACGGATTTCCTCGTAAATGATGTTGTCCCCGCGGCTCGCGAAACCATCTGCGATGGCGTTGTCACAGATGATTATGTGCCAATTTCACCCCGTCTTGCTTCTGCATTCAAGACGCCGGATAATGCCTTATCCTCCGTTGAGACCGAGATTTACTATTTACCCGAATACTTTTACTGGGATGGCTTCACGCCCACAGCATCCGGTTGCGTGTACGGAGGCACACTGGGTTTTGCCTCCAACTTTGCCGGCACAAGATCCCTTTTCTCGCTCGATAAATGCGCTTTCACAAAAAACTTCATTATGACAGGGACTGGCGCTTACAACCCAACCACAGACCGCTTCGTCCTGGAAGTTTCCATTACGGGCCGCTGGCAGTGTAATCTGAAATATGTCCGCAACGGTGAGAGAATCAATATCACAGGCAAGTGTAACAACAAGACCGTGAATGAAGATCATGCTGATGTCAATCAGGACAAACATAAGGCTCCCGATCACAAGGAAATAAAGGAAGATCGCTAACTCCAAGAAAAATCTCCCGATGGAACGGGAGATTTTTTCTTTCCTCAATCCCCTGTATAATTCTCCGCATGAGCATCCCCGGACGCCTCATCACGGACTTGGAATTGCGCCGCAACACGGGCGAACGCGGCACACGAAAGTTTGTCGCCTATCATGGCATCGTCTATGACGTGACCGATTGTCCCAAATGGCGGTTGGACATGCACGAGAATCTTCATTTCGCAGGACAAGACCTGACGAGCGAACTCCCCGACGCGCCGCATAAAGAAGATGTGTTTACCAGACCCTGTGTGAAAGTAGCTGGCAGGTTGGAAAGTTAATAGGTTGAAAATTATGATTACCCCTCAAAAAGCAATTCACTATGAGCGATACGAATTCAAGAAATGGGAACCGCACGACGCCGAAACCATCGTTGAGACCCCCGTTTCACTGACCGTCAACGGCGAAGTGTGGCTGACCTTCATGTGCACGCCGGTCAATCTTGAAGCAATGGCAGTGGGATTTCTCTACAACGAAGGCATTATTGAGAAAATGGATGAAGTGGAAGATGTGCGCGTCTGCGAACACGGCGATAACGTGGACGTGTGGTTGAATCGAACCGTTGAACAACCTAAATCATGGCGCAGGACGTCGGGTTGCACAGGGGGCGTCACGGCAGTGGATTTGCTGGTGAGACCAAATGTCTTATTTGATGGCGACCAGCCCAAAGTCCCGCCTGAGGCGATTGGTCGTCTCGTGGAGATGCTGTTCGAGTCACAGGAGTTATATCGCGAGACGGGAGGAGTCCACACGTCCGCATTGAGCGACGGGGAAAAGATTCTGCTTTCCGCGGAAGATATCGGCAGGCACAACACGCTCGATAAGATCGCGGGGTTATGCCTGATGAATAACGTGTGGCCCGAGATAAGGATATTGATCAGCACGGGACGCATCAGTTCAGAGATGCTGCAAAAAGCCGCGCGGCTCTCTGCGCCAATTTTGATCTCGCGCACATCGCCAAGTTCACTCTCGATCGAGATGGCGGAAAGATATGGGATTACATTGATCGGATACGCAAGGAAGCATCGCTTCAATGTTTATTCAAATTCACAAAGGGTTGGATTGAGTTAGCAACTGCTCAAAAGGGTCTGTCTGCACGGGGCCGCAGACACACGTGTGACCGCCGTATTTTTTGCGGCAGCAATCCGATGAACGGAGCTAATTGATTTTGCATCCATGAATCAAAAATACATCATCACTGCCGCGTACTACCTTGCCTTCATCCTGCTTGGGCTGACCATCGCCGCCGAGGGACCGACGCTTCTAAAACTTGCCGAGAATACATCCAGCGCGCTGGACCGGATCAGCTCGATATTTATCTTCGGTTCATTCGGCTATCTTTCAGGCTCATACATCGGGGGACGAATCTATGACGGCATTCCTGGTCATCAATTCATGGCAGGCATTCTCGTTCTGCTTGGGGTTACGGTTGCATTTGTTCCTGTTGCTACCTCATTGTGGTCGCTTCTTGCCATCATCCTGATTTTGGGACTTGCCAAAGGCGCGCTCGATGTTGGATGTAATACGCTTCTGCTCTGGATACACAACGAAAAAGTTGACCCATTCATGAATGGGTTGCATGCATGCTTCGGCGTCGGCGCGTTCGTTGCGCCGCTTATCGTGGCGCGCGTGATTACAATCACGGGTAATATCTACTGGGTTTATTGGTCATTCGCGATTGCTGCATTCCCCATCGCCGTGTTCATCTGGAGTTTGCCCAGCCCTAGCCCACGCGTCACACCTGATGAACATAAAGATACGCCATTGCCTGTCCTGCCCGTTGCCATTCTGGTTTTGTGCTTCGTGCTATATGTCGGCGCAGAGGTGGGGTATGGCAATTGGATTTATACTTACGCTCTGAAACTGGAACTCGGAACTGAAGTCACCTCCGCGTATCTGACCTCCGCTTTCTGGGGATTTTTCACACTCGGGCGTTTGCTCGCCATCTGGATTTCCACGCGCGTGCGACCCCGAACGATTCTTTATCTTGACTTTACAGGCTGTCTCGCCAGCCTCGGCCTGATTCTGCTCTTCAGGGACTCGTCAACAATCCTATGGATCGGAAGTGTTCTGCTCGGACTCTCTTTTGCATCCATCTTCCCCACGTTCCTGACTCTTTCCGAGGCAAGGATGCACGTCACAGGGACGATGGCAGGCTGGTTTTTGGTGGGAGGCGGCATCGGAGGCATGATTCTGCCATGGGCGATTGGGCAGGCTTTCGTCCGAATCGGCGCGGGCGCGATGATTACAATTGTCTTCATCACTGTGGTTTTCAATTTGCTTGCTTTGGTAGTTGTGAACTGCAACGAGCTGTGTAACAGAAAAAGTGCAAGCACCTTAATAACAGT
>CAZIYY010000115.1:0-13620 GCA_964543585.1 uncultured Anaerolinea sp.
GCTTATCTCTTTTGGCTGCCTGCAAAGTTGCACTTCATACTTGAATCTACGTATCTAAAACCAAAACTATTTTATTGCTAGTCTGGATCCGTTTATCGTAAACTTGTTCGGTCAAAACCTCCCTGCGCACACGACTATCAGCAGGGTAATTTTTAGTAATAATTACTTTTTTGAGCGTCTCTGCTAATTTGGTTGGGCTGATTTCCCTCCAGAGGGTGGGGAACATCTTGTTTAAGTAATTGGTTGGATCATTGGTCAGGTATCGGCGGACAATATAATTTTCAAGGATTTCCAACACTTCCACAAATTCTTTGTCGCTGAGATTTTTTTGAGAGTAGGATTCGTACACCGCCATAAGAAATGGATAGGCAGTTGATACTTCCAGGATATTTAATCGAATCAGTCTTGCTTTTATTTCTTTATCAGGTTCATTCTCTGGACGAAGTAATCGATTGTAATGTTCTGCATAATTTTTTAGAGTAGCAATTTCCTTTTCAAATTCATCAGTTGACGATGTCTCATTTTCAATGCGATCACGGAAACGTTCATAAACATGCGCTTGATTGCAAAGTACCCCATTTCGCATTGTTAAATAGTGACGAAGAAATGCCGTCAATTCCCCGATACTAGATTTCCCTACGTTTCGTTTCTCCTGAAGTATGGTTTCAATTTTTGACCAGTGCTTATTGAAAATTTCTGCCTGGCGTTTTTCAGGCAGTTTCATCGCAATATAATTGCGCACGAGGTCAGCCTGTGACAATGGCTTGCCTTTGGCGTTGAGACTTTCAAAAATTTCATATGGACGCTCCCCTTGATCCAGGTCAATAAATACTACTTGCAGGCTGTTTACCAATACTATAAAAAGACGCTCAGGGTCTATTGTCTCGGCTTTAATTCGATTTCCAATCTCTTTGTAAAAGAATTGATAGGCTTCTGGGATTTTGGAATCAATACCATTTGGAAACTCTTCCCCCTTTAGCAGGGCAAGGTAAGCATCCCGATCCCCATATTTTGTTGTTGGAATTAGCTTGAAAAATAATAAATCGCTTTCATCAGGATTGGTAAGCAATCGACTTATGCGTTTGTGAATAGCAAGATGAGAAGACTCAATATTTTTCCCAAAGGCACTTAGCATAAGCGAAAATGTTGTTAACCTTTGTTGACCATCTACAAGTTTGAATGCTGGTATAACTCCATTACGCATACCATCTTGTATAACAACCAATGCCCCCATGAAATGCTCGGGTTCCTTTTCAGGTGTATAAGCTTCGTACAAGCCCATTACGTCATTAAGCAGAGGCTGCCAATTCTCTTTTTCCCATGCATACTCGCGTTGAAAGTGCGGAAGAACATAGTGTACGTCACCTCCACTGGCAAAAACTTTCGACAATTTTAAACTCTTAGCGTCCATTTATTTCTCCTCCAAGTCTGTGTTCAATCGTGCTGGCGAGCGAGCCGCCAATGAAATAGGGCACATTGAGTTTTTCAAGAACAGAAATAACTTTTGCAGTTACGGCAATAGGTTCAGGTAACATGGATTAAGTCCCCGTAAACTTTTCGGGCAAGCTCATCTCCAAGCAATAAGCCAGCCAATCTTCGACTTAATTCACTTTCACTGGCATTTGGATGACGCTGGCGAAGTCCACTCAAAGCCAATGTTCGCGCTGACGCGTTGAGTTGCGCCAGCATTTCCATTTTGCGCGCAGGTGTCGCGCTTCGCCACAACTTAATTTGCAAGGCTTCCATTTTTGGATGGGTATCAGAATATAGTGAAGTCATTTCATTTCAATTATAAGCCCAACTGATAACTGCTCACTGACAACTGCTTACTGTCTCACTCTGTCAACAACGTATCCACCGCCTCCGCTAACTCCCTCAAATTGCTCACCTTCAATACATCACTGCATAGCGGCGCGTACTTGGGCATGTCGCTGTCGCCGTGCCACAAATATGGGGGTTCAGGATTCAGCCAGATGGTGCGCGCGGCGCGGCGACTCATCAACGAGAAAATATCCAAGCGCGGGTCGTTATAGTTGTTGCGTCCATCGCCGACGATGATGAGAGTCGTCTGCCCGTTGAGCGTATCGAGGTATTCCTTGTCGAAATCGTTGAGCGACCAGCCGAGGTCGGTGTTGTAGTGTCCGCTGGGCATGCGCCATAAAACGGAGGCAATCGCCTGGTCCGCGTCTGAGCCGTTGAAGTCCTCCGAAATATATTCGAGATGGTTGATGAACGCGAAGGCGTGCGTTTTGCGGACTTGTCCCTGCAAGGCGAACAGAAAACTCAACATCAACTCGGAACAAAATCGCATCGAAGTGCTGATGTCGCAAATCACCACGATCTTCGGCTTGCGTGTTTTATCGCGATAATGGATTTCCATCGGCACGCCATGGTACTTGAGATTTTTTCGGATGGTCGTCTTCGGGTCGAGTTGCCCGCTCTTGGCGCGTTTTTGGCGCAACGCGATGCGCGTACGCAGCGCGGCGGCGAGTCGTTTCACTTCGCGCTGTAAAATTTTTTTATCGGAATCAGAGAGCGCTTCAAACGGACGGTTCATCAAATTGTCCACGCCATCCGAGGGCGGTCGCTCGCTCATGTTCTCGGCGATGCGTTCGCCCGCGAACTGCCTGATCTGCTCTTCCATCCCCTGCAGGTTCTGTTGGACGAGTTCGCGCAGCTGATCGATGCGTTCCCTGCTCATGCCCATCTGCTGGAGTTGTTCCATCAACTCGCGCATCGCTTCACGGACTTCGGGATATGCCAGCGCGCGCATCATGCGTTGTGCCATCCAATTTTGATAACGGAGGTCGTCCATTTGATTCAACCCGACCATCTGACCCAGCGCCTCCAATTCGGACTTGGTCAGTGGCTCGCCATTCATCAGGCGTTCCATCCGCTGACGGAGTTGCTCCGCGAACTGGCGCAACGCGTCCGCGAACATCTGCGCCTCTTCGGGTGTCATGTCATCGGAGGGGTTCCCCCCCATCAATGGCGGCTGTCCTGCACCGAAGAACAACGGGAATAATTTATCGAACGTGGGAATGTCTTTCAAGTCTTTAATCAACGTCGCGCGTAACGACAAGCGGAATTGTTCGCGGTCCTGAATCCCCATGATGTCCACCGCCGAGAACGCCTCTGCTGACTCAGCCAGAGACACGCGCACCCCGCTCGCGCGTAATGCAGAAATTAATTGCAAGATGCGAGATTCCATAATCCAGCTCCTATGTCATTGCGAGCCTTTGGGAAGCAATCTCCTCGCGGTGGTGGAGATTGCTTCGCCATCCTGCGACTACGCCGCCAAAGATCGGCGGCTACGCTCAGGACGGCTCGCAATGACATCACATAATTACCAATTCTTTTCGCAATTCCTCATATGAATTCAGTCCAAACCTCGATGTAATCTCTTCGCGCCAGATATCTTCCAACTCTTTCTTAATTTCATCGGGAACAGCCAACTTTGATTCGCCGACTTGTCCATTTCTCACTTTGTTCAATTTTCCATCCAGTGGGAGCCCCATGGCTGCACTGCGCGCCTTGCGAATAATGTGGTCCTCAAATTGTTCCTGATGCTCTTTCATGAATTTTATATCAGATTGCCTCAAGACAATTTCTCTTAACTCATCGTCGAGTGAAACGCCGATAAATTGCGCAACCCTTTCAATGGTTTGCGGCAGATCCGCTTTCATGTTTTCATAACATAGTGGAAGAATATTCTTATCCTTGCGCCGATCCCAAAAGGCGATGATGTGTTTCCAAATACCGCGCACAGGGATGAATTCTTCCCGCGCAAAAGTTTCGAGACTAATGGAGCCTTTTTCAAAAAACATGCCTTCCATAAAATGATAATCTGAAAGAAGCGCATCGCACGGGTCACGCACAACGATGATATATTTGCCGCCCTTCGGTGCTTCATCCAAAGCGCTGTGAGTTTTGAACGCGCGCGGCTGGGCAACTTGCGGCGCGTAAATATCAATGCCCGTGTCAAACGCCATATTGATCCATGGAACGACGCGTGTGATTTCGTCGAAATCCATCGAGCCGCGCGTGCGTAATCCGTGAACAATTTGCTGCATCCACGTTGTTCCGCATTTTGGAGGCGTGACGATGAAGACATCGGTGGGATCGGGTTTATAGTCCAGCCCGCGTTGCCAGCCTTCAGAGGTTGCAAAATTCTTCATGCGTTCATGCATTTCCGCGATGGTTGTGGGGCGTGTAAAGTTTTCTTGGGTGCTCATCTATATTCGCCTCTTCTTTTTATCATCTTGAAGGCGTATGCATTCTCCCAAATTGCTTCTTTGATTCCTGCAATTAACACCAGCGGATTTGGCCAGTCTTCGCAATATTGATAACGATAAGTAAGGCGAATGACACCATTCTCATCAACGACAAATTCACCAGGCAGTTGCCAGGGACTATCCACAGTTGCGCGTTCTGTCCCATGTCGTGACTCCTGGAGATTCCTGCCTGCGCCCAGATCGCATTGTAGAAATTCATCGGATGCGTCAAAAACGACCTGGGATGTTTTACCTTCGAGTAAATCATAGGCTTGATAAACTTGATAAGTTGGGTCGCATAAAACAGGGCATGCGATTTTGTTCTTCTCCGCATACGCAGCCGCGCGTTCAGGTTCACCCTGCCCAATAACAACAACATTTGCCCCGAGTTCAATATACTTTGAATATTCATCCTGCAGGCGTGCGGCGCGGTCGCGTCCGCAACTGCAACCATAATGACGCCAGAAGAGGAGCAGGGCAGGTTTGGCATTCCAGAAACTGCTGAGTTTCACTTTGTTGTTTGAGGAGTCGAGCAATTCAAAATCTGGCGCGGCGTCTCCCGTCTGCAGTGGGATTTTTGTCCAACGCGTGCGCGTCGGACCTTTTTCCCAGGCAGACATCCACTCCTGTTCGGCGTTGGCAATTTGTTGTTCGATTTTCGACATTGATGATCTCCTCGTTACTATAAAGTTTAATTCAATTCCCGGAAAATCTCCCAAACTCATCAGGCTTTTGCCGCGTCGGCGGAGGCGGGGGATTGATATATTGCCTCTTCGCCTTCTGCAAATCCGCCTCGTGCTTTAACAGAATCGAAACTGTATCCTCCAACGTCCCCTTATCAAGATTCTTCGCGTTGAGAGCGACGAGCGCATTCGCCCAATCCAGCGTTTCACTGATGGAAGGCGATTTGCGCATATCTCCTCTTCGCAACTTCTGCACAAACTCCACTGCCTGTTGCGCGAGTTTCGGATTCAAGTCAGGCACTTTCAATCTTACAACTGCGAGTTCTTCCTGAAGAGTTGGATAGTCAATGAATAGATATAAACAACGCCGCTTCAACGCTTCGGAAAGTTCGCGTGTGTTGTTCGACGTAAGCACAACAAAGGGAATATGCTTGGCGGTCAATGTGCCTAACTCAGGAACCGAAACTTGAAAGTCACTTAGCACTTCAAGCAGGAAGGCTTCAAACTCCGCGTCGGCGCGGTCAATTTCGTCAATCAGCAACACAGAGGGTTGCTCGCTTAAAATCGCTTTCAATAACGGGCGTTGCAATAAGAAACGACTTGAGAAGAACACATCTTCCTCTTTGGCTAATTTGTCCGCGGCCTCTGCCAGCGACTCTGCTTTACCAAGCGTGTCATTCAACTTGTCACGCAAGAGTTGCGTGTATAGCAGTTGTTTGGAATATTCCCATTCATATAACGCTTTGGATTCATCCAAACCTTCATAACACTGCAAGCGGATCAACTCGCGTCCCGTCGCGCCCGCGATGGCTTTTGCCAGTTCCGTCTTGCCCACGCCCGCAGGTCCTTCAGTGAGAAGCGGTTTGCCCAGTTTTTGAGCCAGATACACAATGGTCGAGATTTCATTCGACGCGATATATTTTTGTCCGTTCAGGGATGATCTTACCGAGTGGGTTGATTCAAAAGGATTGTTCATTTAGCACCTATATTTCGCAAAAGTATACCCCTCTTTGAAAGCGAGAAACATTAAGGATGGTTAATTAAAACGAGCGCAACGAGAGGATACGGCGGCGACTTTGTTGCTCCGCACTGTCCAGGACGGGCGTAGGCATGTCCGGACAACAACTCGTCCTGCCATTGCCGAAGGGGCAGGTGGCTACTCCCCAATCAATTCCAGTCTTATTTCTTCCTAGTTTTAAGTTTTCGTTCCGCGATTTGCTTATTAGTGTCGCGTGAAGCGTAGGTTATTGAACTTCCTTCATTTTGATTTCTCATCGGTCCTAGATAATCCGCAATGCTAATCTCATCATTGATTCGACATTTATCAGGATCCCAAATAATCATTCTGCGGCTTTGATTGATCTCAAACTTCTCGCGATCTTCTCCTGACGCGTTGTATACAGTTGGAATCCACCATAACGGGATTGAGATAACGCGTTGATCTAGCAACTCAACGTGCATATGTTTTTCATCGAACCTTACAGCGTGAATGTAGGCTTCTTTGGGAAAGGTATATTCATCAATCGAATATTGAATCTTATACCGCTTCGCCTGTATTTTTTTATCTGTTCGCTTTATTCCTGTATTCATGCCATTCCTCCAGCAAGTATGCCAGATCTTGCTCTATCATTTTCAAGGCTTTATTCATATCGCGAGTCTTCAAAGTTTTACCGACGCGTGCAATTTCAATTTTTGGTTCAAGCCAGATTTTAGCGTCATTGTGATCGTCTTGCGATCCCTTGCCAACATGGACGCTGGCGCGGTTCTCGTGCAACGCATCGTAACTATGAAACCAGATAATCAACCCGTTGCCTTCAAGCACCTTGGGACTCATCATATATTCTGATATTCTGATTATAGCAGGTGAGGGAGAAACTACTCCAACCCAAATCGCTTATTCCTGCTCGCAGAAATCAAAACCCCGCCGTGAGGCGGGGCGTTCTCAGGTGAAGACTCTTTGCCCTCACTCCGTTTCCGCAAGTTTTGTGGGTTTAAAGCCATTGATGACCCATTGAAACAACGCCTTGAATGGCAGGAACACCCAGTCTACCAACCCGTTCAGCAATCCCATGCCAAGCGACAACCATGACAGGACAAATCCAAATTTTTGCAATAATATGCTGTGAGCGTAGACAAGAGCGCCAAGAATGATCACCACTGAGAGGGCAAAGCGAGTCAGATCCGAGATTTCCACCTTCCATATCTGTTCAAGAATAAGTTGAATGCCGATATTGAGGATCAAAATATATGCCGCGGGTTTAAGAATAGGCTCACGTTCCACAACGTAACTGAATAGGCCTGCGGCAAACCTCATGGTGAGAATGCCGATACCCACGCCGACCATGACGACCCAAATTTCATTGGAGAGGGAAACTGCGGCAATTACATTGTCAATACTAAAGACCAGGTCCATCAATTCGACGGTCAGGACAATCGACCAGAAGGATGTTCCCCTGAGCGCGGCGTGTTTTTCCTGCTCCGTCTCTTCGCCTGGCGTGGTATCTCCCAATTCATTAAATGCCAGGCGGATCAAATATGCCGCACCCACCAGTCTGATCCAGGGGTTATCAATCAGAAAACTCGTGATAAATAACATTGCGCCGCGCCCAACATATGCGCCCAGCAAACCGACGCGCAGCGCGGCGAGGCGCTGGTTGCCGAGAATCGGGTT
Source organism: uncultured Anaerolinea sp. (assembly GCA_964543585.1). Classification (GTDB taxonomy): domain Bacteria; phylum Chloroflexota; class Anaerolineae; order Anaerolineales; family Villigracilaceae; genus Defluviilinea. The sequence goes on from CAZIYY010000115.1 coordinate 7,629, forward strand.
GACGCGTGCGCCGAACCCTCGAAGTGCTGCGGGCCATGGAATGGCCTTGTCACCAGGGAGCACTGACACCATGGCACCCAGTACGGCTGCGTTATCAATGGATAAAATCCCCTCCAGAAAAATCAACTGTATAATAATCACAACCACAGAGAAATCCATAACGTCTGTTCTAAAGCCTTTCGCTTCGGATAATAATGACAGGTGACAATCATTCCAAAAAATGACTGTCATCTGTCATTATATTATACAAACGCACCGGATCATTTACAGATCATTCAGGCGCGATCCGCGTGCCTGCAGGGATCTCCGTATCCTTTGCGATGACCACGATCCCATCCCGAACAAAATAAAGCGCGTGATCCCTATCCTGATCGCGCGGGAACGGGCGGATTACAACGCCTTCGCCGACGCGAACATTCTTATCAAGGATCGCGCCCTCAATATCGCAGTTTTTCCCAACGCCGGTGGAAATTGGCGATGGCCGCTTGCCCGGATCGTAATAATCCGCGCCCATCATGATCGTATCCTTGATACGGGAGCCCTCGGCGATCTGACTGCGAATCCCAACGATGGAGTGAGTGATCTCCGCTTTGCGAATTCGGCAGCCCTCCGCGATCAACGCATCCTTCAACTGGCTATCCTCAACAATCGAGCCTGGCAGGAAGCGCGCATGAGTATAGATGGGTGCCTTGGTGTCGTAAAAATTGAACGGCGGGCTGGGGTCAGTCAGTTTCAAATTGGTCTCGTAGAAGGAGCGGATCGTCCCGATGTCCTCCCAATAACCGTCGAAATCAAATCCATACACCTGGCGGGATTCGATCGCCTCCGGGATGATGTCGCCGCCAAAGTCGTCATGCCGCGGAAAATTCGTGAGCATATCAATCAACACCTGCGTATTGAACATATAGATCCCCATCGAACCCAGGAACGGGCGCCCGGCGTCATTGCGGCTGACAAATTTATTTTGGACTTCCACATCCTTGGGCTTCTCGGCGAACGATGAAATGCGGCCGTCCGACTCGCGCTTCAAGATTCCAAAACGGGACGCGTCGCTGCGCGCGACGGGTTGGACTGCCACCGTTATATCGGCTTTTTTCTCCCAATGATATTCGGCCATCGCGGCATAATCCATGCGATAGAGATGATCGCCGGCGAGGATCGATATATACGGCGCCCCGGTGGTTTGAATCTCGAATAATTGCTTTCGGACCGCGTCCGCCGTGCCCTGATACCAATCCGCGCTTTCGGGAGTTTGTTCCGCCGCCCAGATCTGCACCCAGCCGGTGTGGAACGCGTCAAAGTTATAGGCTTGGGAAATGTGCCGGTGAAGCGAAACAGAATTGAACTGCGTCAGGATCGCAATACGGTAAATCCCCGAATTGATGCAGTTGCTGATGGGGATGTCAATCAAACGATATTTCCCCGCAATCGGCACCGCAGGTTTGGAGCGCATGGCGGTCAGAGGATGCAGGCGCGCCCCGCGCCCGCCTCCCATAATAACACCCAGAACATCGTTCATTGACGGCATGATGGACCTCCAGGTTATGGATATGACAAGTTGCAACGATATTCTATTATCTCTTAAAACCCAGAAGTTGGCGCACTTTTCCCATCACGAAAACGAACGGATATGCCAGCAGGATCAGCGTATCAATCAACGCGAAGATTAAGTAGAGTTTCATTTTTGCGCCTCCATGCAAAACATCCTTATGGAAGAATACGTTAGTTTCATTCTATGGTTGCAAAACGTAAAAGTCAATGAATATGGATAAGTGATTAATGGAAATTTTACGGAAACTAAAACGCCCTCCGATGATCAGAGAGCGTTCAGGTAAAAATACCCTTAAGGTATAATACCGCTTCGGGTACTATGTGCCTGTGCCGAAGGAGGGAATCGAACCCTCATTCCCGTAGGGAACACGATTTTGAGTCGTGCGCGTCTGCCTATTCCGCCACTTCGGCTTGTGGAGCAAATCCCCAATTTGCCCTACGCGCCCCAAAGTATACCACTCCACATAACAAGGTCAAGTAAAATTTTCGCAGCGCAAGACTTGTCCTGAGTTTGTCGAAGGATGCCATCTTGCGCTGTGCCAAAAGGATAAGATGAAACTCGGAATTATCGGTTTACCTCAATCAGGCAAGACCACTATTTTCAACGCACTCACCCGCGGCAATACTCCCACCACTGCTTCCGCGGGGCGCTTCGAAGTCCATACCTCAGTGGTGGATGTGCCTGATCCACGCGTCACCAAACTCTCGGAGATGTTCAAGCCGAAGAAGACGATTTATGCAAAGGTGACGTACGCGGATATCGCGGGACTTGAAACTGGCGCGGCAAAAAGCGGCATTTCTGGCCAACTGCTGAATCAACTCGCGCAAATGGACGGCTTTATTCTCGTCGTCCGTTCGTTCGAAAATGATCTGGTGATGCACCCGAATGAAAGCGTGGATGCGACGCGTGATGCTGACTCCATGCTGAGTGAGTTACTGCTCAATGATTTGATCGCGGTGGAACGTAAAGTGGAACGGCTCATTGATGAACGCAAAAAGGGCGGAACGGATAAAGCTTTGAACGAAAAGCAAACTGTCCTGTTCACGCGTTTGAATGAAGCCTTGAATAACAATATACCGCTTCGTAAATTGGAATACACATATGAAGAAGCCAAAGAACTTTCTTCATTTGGTCTGCTCACGCGCAAGCCGGTGCTGGTTGTCTTCAACACGAGCGAGGGACAAGCCGCGCCGCAAATGGAATTGGATGTCCCATCCGTTGCTTTGCAAGGCAAACTCGAAATGGAGATCGCGCAACTCTCCGTCGAAGATGCCGAAATGTTCATGCAGGAATATGACATCAAAGAACTGAGCTTGAGCCGCATGATTAACCTCTCGTATGATTTGCTTCAAGTGCAATCGTTCTTTACGGTTGGTGAAGATGAAGTGCGCGCCTGGGAGACAAAGCGCGGCGCGACCGCGCAAGAGTCTGCGGGCGAAATCCATACTGACTTACAGCGCGGATTCGTTCGGGCGGAGGTGGTGGCTTACGAGGACCTCATCAGCCTCGGGGGGATGAATGAAGCGAAAGCCAAAGGCAAGTTAAGACTCGAAGGCAAGGAATATCTCGTCAAGGATGGCGATATCGTTCACATAAGGTCGAGTTTATGAGGGTGCGTCGCACCCAAAGGGTTGGTTGCTTCCTTTTAATCAGAAAGCGTGTTCGACCTGGATTGCCCTCCTGAGTAAGGTGCGACGCACTCGCGCATAAAATACATCTTCAAAATACATCTTTTACATCTACAAAAACGGTTGACTTCATGATAAAAATTCGGATAACAGAAGTGACCGTCACTTGACTACCCATAGGAGAACATGCATGGCTTACACGATCAAAAAATGGAATCTTGGCAAACTTTTCCCCGGCTTCGACAGCCCCGAACTGCAAGCCGCGTTCGATAACGTGGAGGAGCAGGTCGCGTCGTTTGAAGGTGTGCGCGGCAAACTCAATCCCAAAATGGATGTGGAGACCTTTCTCGAAGTAGTGCGCGCATCCGAAGCGACTTCACGCATTGTGAATCGAGTGTACGCGTTTGCTGAGCTTTCGTTCGCAGAGGATACGCAGAATCAGAACGCGCAAAGTTTAATGGGGCGCGTGCAACAGTTCGCGGCAGAGATGCAAAACCGTACATTGTTCTTTAGTTTATGGTGGAAGGAGGTGGACGAAAAGAACGCGGAACGCCTGATGAGCGCTTCAGGCGACTATCGTTATTATCTCGAAGAGATGCGGCACTTCAAACCACATACACTGAGCGAGGCGGAGGAGAAGATTGTCAATATCAAGGATGTGACGGGTTCCAACGCGCTCGTCAATTTATACGAAGCGATTACGAACCGCTATGTCTTCAAATTGGAAGTGAACGGCGAAATGAAGGAATTGACGCGTGCTCAGTTACAGCCCTACATCCAGGGACGCGATGCGGATTTGCGCGCACGTGCGTATCAGGAACTGTATCGCGTCTATAGCGCGGACGGCCCCATCCTTGGGCAGATGTACCAGACTCGCGCCCGCGACTGGCATAACGAAAACATTTCCCTGCGAAAGTTCAGCAGCGCCATGTCTGCGCGCAATCTTGCCAATGACATTCCCGATGAGGCGGTGGATACCCTGCTCGAAGTGACGAAAAAGAACTCCACGATTTTTCATCGTTATTTCGAGTTGAAAGCCAAACACATGAACATCCCTTCGGGAAAATTGCGCCGCTATGATATTTATGCGCCCGTCGCAAAATCGGACAAGACATTTGAGTTCGATGCCGCCGCGAGCATGGTTCTGGATTCGTTTACGGCATTTGATCCCAAAGTTGGTGAGTTGGCGCGCCGCGTATTCGATCAGGATCGTCTCGATAGCGAAGTCCGCAAGGGCAAGGATAGCGGCGCGTTCTGCGCTTCGATCAATCCTGAAGATACTCCGTTTGTATTGATGAATTACACGGGCCGCGCGCGTGACGTGGCGACTCTGGCACATGAACTTGGTCATGCCATCCATGCGATGCTGGCTTCGAATCACAGCGCGTTTACATTTCACTCGTCCCTGCCTTTAGCCGAAACTGCCTCCACTTTCGGGGAGATGATGCTCACCGAAAAACTGCTCGTCGAGGAGACCGACGAAGCCGTGCGCCGCGATATCTTGTTCAAGCAAATGGACGACGCCTTTGCCACTGTTCTGCGCCAGGTCTATTTCGCGCTGTTTGAATGCCAAGCGCATGAGATGGCACAGAAGAATGCCACAGTGGATGAAATGTGCGCCGCATACATGGAGAACCTGAAAGAGCAATTTGGCGATTCGGTGGAATTAAGCGATGAGTTCAAATGGGAATGGGTGTCCATTCCACATATCTATCGCACTCCGTTCTACGTGTACGCGTATTCATTTGGTCAATTGCTGGTGTTCTCGTTGTATCAGCAATTCAAGGAGGAGGGCGAATCCTTCAAGCCAAAGTATCTCAAGATTTTATCCGCCGGCGGATCGGAAGCGCCCGCGAAGATTTTGTCCGATGCAGGCATTGACATTCGCAGTCCCAAATTCTGGCAGGGCGGGTTCGATGTGTTGAGCCGGATGGTGGATGAGTTGGAGAAGGTGTAGGGGAGGTAGACAAGTACACACGTGTCTTGTGTACCTGTTTTTGTTTATCTAACGGCGAGCATCACTTATAATACCCTTGACATAGTTGTTGAATTTCTAGTAAAATTATTACTATGGCAAGACAATTTAAGCGTTCTCCGTTAGCCTTGGCCGTACTGGCATTCCTTCATGAGGAGCCGATGCACCCTTATCGAATGCAACGCCTCATCAAAGATCGCGGCAAGGATCAAGTGATCAACGTTGAACATCGAGCAAGTCTCTATCAGATCATCAACCAACTGCTTCGCGCCGGGCTGATTACGTTCTGGGAGACTGCACGGCAAGAAAGATTCCCTGAACACACTGTCTACAAGCTAACCGATAAAGGTCGCGATGCCGCTGTAAACTGGTTGCGGGAAATGCTGTCTACGCCTGCCCAGGAATTCCCGGACTTTCCAGCAGCGGTGTCCCTGCTTCCCCTTTTGCCGCCTGAGGACGCTCTTCACCAAATGGAGGCACGGGAAACCAGACTTACCAGCCTTATAGATTCGATTGATAAGGAAATGCAGATCTATGCAGCTAGCTTGTCCAGGCTCTTCCTGCTTGAATCAGAATACATGCGGATCATGCTTGAAGCCGAGTTGAAATGGGTTCGCTCGATCATCACCGATTTGCGCAGCGGTCAGCTTAACTGGAATCAGGAATGGATGAAGCCGTTTGTGCCGCCGGGGAACGAAGAGTAAACCGACATCGCACGTGATAAGGAGTAAGAAAAGGAGAACTAGAGATGAACATCAATATCGCAGGTGCATCGACAGTAGCCACGCGGGAATACCATACTACCGACTCCGTAACTTCTAGGGACGGCACTGCTAT
>CAZIYY010000115.1:13630-16499 GCA_964543585.1 uncultured Anaerolinea sp.
CGAGGAGCTGCGGCATCCGCAACCGTGGAAGCGCGAGGAGAGCGGGAACGGCCGGGTGTGGTGCTGGTGCAGGGCACGATGGGGACAGCCCATAACTTCAAGGAGCTCGCTGAGGCGCTGGCTGATACCTTGACTGTCTACGTGCCTGACCGCCGTGGTCGCGGTATGAGCGACTCTGGCGGCAATGGTTACAGCACTCAAAAGGAAGTGGAAGATTTGGATGCACTCCTTGCCAAAACGGGCGTCCACTATGTCTTCGGCCTTAGCTCAGGTGCCCTTATCGCGCTCCAAGCGGCGCTCACGCTGCCCGCTATTCACAAAGTCGCAATCTATGAACCACCCCTGCTCATCAACGGCGCGCCGACTGATTCGGTGACGCGCTATGAAAAGGAGATGGCTCAGGGCAAGACAGCCGCAGCGCTTGTCACAGCCATGAAAGCAGCACAGATGGGCCCGCCGATATTCAACATCATGCCCCGCTGGTTGCTTGAGTTGCTTACGAATATGGCAATGAAGAGTGAGGATAAGAAGGGATCGGGCGATTACGCACCGATGAGGGTGCTTGCTTCGACGCCGCACTATGACTTTCATGTGATTATCGAGATGAGTGGGAAGCTGGAGAGCTTCAGGGCTATAAATACTGAGGTGCTGTTGCTCGGCGGCAGCAAGAGTCCGACTTACTTGAGAGTCGCCCTTGATGCCTTGGAGAAGGTCTTGCCACATGCCACACGTATTGAAATCCCCGGATTGGGTCATGCGGCTCCATGGAATACTGATAGAGGTGGCAAGCCAGAACGAGTAGCACAGGAACTGCGACAATTCTTTGTTTAACTGCTTATGGAGCTCCCTTCAAAGCTCATTCTTCGATCCCGTCAACGCGGTCGTGATCCCCAAGCCTACATACACCAGCCCAGCAGCAAAATAACGTTGACCTTTTTGGAAACCTTTGTTTCCAGTCAACTTCGCGGCAAGGGAGCTGGCTGCCAATGCGAACAGGCTATCGGTAATGATCGCCATGCCAACGAAGATGGCCCCCAATAACAACGTTTGCGCTGTGATGTTTCCTTTGGCGGGATCAACGAACTGCGGCAAAAGTGCCAAGAAGAATAGTGCGGTCTTTGGGTTGAGGATGTTGACGGCGAATCCCTGCCAGTAAATGCGCGAAAGGCTTTCCTGCTTAACGACTTCGTCTTCTATCCCGTTATCACCAGCCAGCAACTTTCGAATCCCAAGATAGATGAGATATGCCGCGCCGAGATATTTCACCACATCGAAAGCCAAAGCGGATGACAATAAGATCGCTGAGAGTCCTAATGCCGCAGCGACTGCCTGCATGAAATTCGCGGTCTCAATCGCAAGCACGGATACAAGTCCCGCCACGCGTCCCTGGCTGGCGCTGCGAGCGGTGATGTATAAGACAGCGGGACCGGGAATCAAAAGCAACGCCAGCGCCGCGCCCATGAAAAAGTAAAGTTGTGATGATGCGATCATGAATTGTCCTTCAGGGTCTTGTCACCCTGAGCGAAAGCGAAGGGTCTCGCTCACCGTACACCGAGATTCTTCGCTCCTTACAGTCGCTCAGAATGACATGTCTGTTACTTATCCAAAAACAACCTGCACATCTCTGGTGAAAAATCAAATGTCGTCTTCTCGAATTCGATCACCGTTCGTTTGATCGCGGCTTGCATGGCGTAATAAAATTTGAAGCCTTGCTCAGGGGAGTCGAGATTCATCCAGGCGTGTGAGTCGCGCGGGATCAGCGGGAGAACGTATGGTCTGAGTGTGCGGACAAAATACAACAGCTCAAACGGGTAATACACTTTACCTGAACGAAGGCTTGGGCTGTTGATCAAAGTCAAATCAACGGGATCAACTTCACGCGGAGCAAGCGGCGCAGGTCGCGTTACTGTATCGAAGCGGGAAAGCCATAAGGTGATGTAATTCGAATGAGCGTAAAAATCCTGCGCGGTGTGAGTCAATCTTCCAAAGGCGGACCATGCGGATGGCGCGTCGTTCTTTTGAAGGGATGAAACAGCCAGCGCCCGTTGTTCTTCCATGTAGGCATAAGATTTAGCGAAGGCGTTGTTGTCAACGTGATATTCATCGTGACCGAACTGCCCGCGCAATCGGTCTTGATTAATATTTGCTTTGATGATCGCGGCGAGCGAGCGCGGGCTGAAGACATTTGACAGCGAGTTGAGCATGATCTCGATATGATATTGTGTGAGCATGATTGTTCGATTATAAGCGATTGGTTATAATGACGGCATGAGTTTTTATACATCCAAAGGCGACGACGGGACGACGAATTTATTGGGAGAGGGACGCGTGGCGAAGTATCACACGCGCATCGAAGCCGTGGGGACGTTGGACGAATCAACCGCTGCCCTCGGGCTGGCGCGCGCTCAATGTCTTGACCCGCGCTCAAGCGGAATCCTGCTCGAAGCGCAGCGCGACTTATATAAGTTGATGGCGGAGGTGGCGGCGACTCCTGAGAACGCGGAGAAATTCCATTTCATTGACGCGGCGCGCGTGACGTGGCTTGAGAAACAAACCGACGCGTTATCCAAACTTGTTGAGATGCCCAAAGAATTTATTCTGCCGGGCGATTCGCTTGCAGGCGCGTCGCTATCGCTGGCGCGCGCGATCATCCGCAGAGCGGAGCGACGCGTGGTTGAATTGTTCGATATGCGGGAAATTACGAATCCCGATTTGCAAAGATATTTGAATCGCCTGTCGTCCTTGTGCTTTGTGTTGGAATTGCTGGAGAACAGGGCGGCGGGACATAAGACGACGTTGGCGAAAGAAAATAAATCGTAGATTCAAGTATGAAGTGCAACTTTGCAGGCAGCCAAAAGAGATAAGCTGA
>CAZIYY010000116.1:0-16489 GCA_964543585.1 uncultured Anaerolinea sp.
TCTTCAATCGTATTGCGATTTCTGTTTTGGCTATACCTTGCAAATGTAAACGTACGGCTTCCTTCCGCAGAGCAACCTTTGTTCTCATTTCTACTCCTCGTGGGCCTGAGGGTAGAATGTGTAACCCAGGTTGTTGCAGTTTTTTGCGTTAGTAGTGTAACCAACCTTGTTGCAGTTTTCGTGTTACAAAGGTCGTTGCAGGTCGCAACTAGTTATTGACTTGGCTTTGACAAAAGGCGGAATTAAGAAGACAATCACAGAGTACATTGGAGAACAGGGTTACTGCCGTAAATGCTTGAAATGTCATGCGCCAGCAGAAATACGCGCATACGGAGCAAACCAGTTATATGGACATGGATTTCAGGCATGGATTGTTTATCAGAGAATTGCTCTTCGCATGACATATGCTAGTATTGCAGAAGTTGTTACAGAGCAATTTAAAGAGAAAGGGTTTGAACATAATATCGGACAATTTATCAGAAACATCAGCCAATACTATGAAAAAACTGAGGAATTAATAACTCCAAAATTGTTGGCATCTACAGTAATCCACGCTGATGAAACACCAATAAACATTCGTGGAACAACTCAATATGTATGGACTTTTACAAATGATATGTATGTGCACTTTAAGTTGAGCAAGACAAGAGAATCTTCGACTGCCTATGAATTCTTACAATCGTATTCGGGTGTTTTGGTTTCGGATTTTTACACAGGCTACGATGCTATACAATGCAGACAACAGAAATGCTGGGTACACTTAATCCGAGAATTAAACGATGACCTGTGGGAAGCCCCATTTGATGCGGAGTTTGAGAATCTGGTTCGCGAAATCAAATTTTTGATTATTCCCATCATGGAGGCAGTGCAGAAGTTTGGCTTGAAGAAAAGACACTTAAATAAGTTTATGAAGCAAGTCGATCAGTTTTACACAAAATCAATCATGGATAAAGAATACAGATCTGAATTAGCCAACAAGTATCAAAAACGTTTCATCAAATACAAAGACAGCCTTTTTACTTTTCTTCAATATGATGGTATTCCTTGGCATAACAATACTGCGGAAAGAGCATTAAGACATTTGACCAAACAACAGCAAATTTCCCTTTTCTTTGGTGAGCAAGTTACTCATGATTATTTGAGGCTTCTCGGTATAAGGCAGACGCTGAAATTTCAGGGCAAATCATTTTATAAATTTCTATTCTCAAAGGAAACCGATATTGCTAAAGTGGGCATGCGATAGCTGCTCTCAAGCTAGGTTTAGGGCAAGATGGGGTTGGGATAGAGATCGCGAAGGGACTAGTCAAGACCTGACTGGAATATATTACTTTCTCAATGCATTCCGAAACTCTTCGCAAACTTCCTCGCCGCCTCAACGGGATTTTCACTCCCACCAATCGTCTTCACGCACGCCGAACCACCGCAGGGCTAAAGCCACTTACTCAGTACATGGAAGCCCTGCGGGCTGATGGGCGAGTCGGCTTTTAGCCGACTTCCACGAACTGAGGCAGGGCTTCAGCCCGCCGATTCACCGCAATGCATCTGCGAAACTCTTCGCAAACTCCCTCGCCGCCTCAACTGGATTTTCACTCCCTCCAATCGTCTTCACGCACGCCGAACCGACAATGACTCCATCCGCCAGCGCGCCGACTTGTCTGGCTTGCTCGGGCGTACCGATCCCAAATCCCACACACACTGGCGCGGATGTGCGTTCACGCACGCGAGCGATCAAATCGCCAAGTCCATCTGAAATAGATGTACGTGCCCCTGTCACACCCGTGACTGAAACCAAATAAATAAATCCCGTGGCATTTCTCGCAATCGCTTCCATGCGTTCATTCGGTGATGTCGGCGCAAGCATTTGAATTAACGGCATCGCGCTGAGCGGAGGGTTGAGTAGCCCGTGTTCGTCGGGCGTATCGAAACCCGAAGTCGAAGCGTCGTTCAATATAGATTGAAACTCATCCGCCTCTTCCATGGGCAAATCAGGGATGATGAATCCATCTGCACCTGCCTCGCGCGCATCGTGGATGAATTTCTCCAATCCATACGCCAGCATGGGATTGTAATAACCCATCAGAATCAATGGAATATCCACGCCACGTTTACGTAATTCCACAACAGCCGCAAGTGATTTCTTGACTGTAATTCCCTTTTCAAGCGCAATTTGCGTCGCGTGTTGAATCACAGGTCCATCTGCGAGCGGATCGGAGAAGGATAAACCCACTTCAATCAAGTCAGCACCGTTTTTGGCGAGGGCTTCGATCACGTCAATGGAAGTGTCCAAGTCAGGGTAGCCCAAAGGGAAGTAGGGCATGAAGATGGGTTTGTTTCTGAAGGCGTTTTCGATTCGGTTCATAAATAATTCCTATTCATAATTACTCCGCTGGTTGAGTAGCCGAAGGCGTATCGAAACCAGCAAGTAAGCAAAGCAATTCTTGTTACAAAGAGTTTTTTGGTCACTGGTGGTTTCGATACGCTCCTCACTCCGTTCGTCGCTACTCAACCACCGATGTCTCCACTAATATCTAATTCTCTAATCCTCCAATCTCTTTAATCACCGTACTCAAATCCTTATCCCCTCTTCCCGACAAATTGACCAGAATCACCTGATCCTTCCTCATCTTCGGCGCACGCTTGATGACCTCCGCCACCGCATGAGACGACTCCAGCGCAGGGATGATCCCTTCGGTGTGGCACAACGTCTGGAACGCGTTCAACGCTTCCTCATCAGTTGCGGATGTGTAAAAGGCGCGTTCGTTATCTCTCATCATCGCGTGTTCGGGACCAACCGCCGCGTAATCCAATCCCGCCGAAACAGAATGGGTCTCCGCAATCTGACCATCTTCATCCTGCAAGACATAGGTACGTGTACCATGAATGACTCCCACACGTCCCCTCGATGGATCGCCGAATCTCGCCGCATGTTTGCCCGTCTCGATTCCGCTTCCGCCTGCTTCGACGCCAATCAATTCAACATGTTCATCATTCACGAATCCGCTAAAGACTCCAATTGCGTTCGACCCGCCTCCCACACATGCAATGACTATATCAGGCAAACGTCCCACTTCCATCATCATTTGTTCACGCGCTTCCGTCCCGATCACTGACTGAAACTCATGCACAATTGTCGGGTACGGATGCGGTCCCAGCGCCGAGCCCAACAGATAATGCGTATCGCGCACATTCGTCACCCAATCGCGAATCGCTTCGTTGATGGCATCCTTCAACGTCTGCGTGCCCGATGTCACTGGTCGCACCTCCGCGCCGAGCAACTTCATGCGAAACACATTTGGCTCCTGCCGTGCGATATCCACCACGCCCATGTACACGACACATTCGAGTCCCAACAACGCCGCCACCGTTGCCGACGCCACTCCATGCTGTCCCGCGCCCGTCTCTGCCACGATGCGCCCCTTCCCCATCCGCTTCACCAACAATGCTTGCCCCAACGCGTTGTTGATTTTATGCGCGCCCGTATGCGCCAAATCTTCGCGCTTCAAATAAATCTGCGCGCCACCTAATTTTTCCGAGAGTCGTTTTGCATACGTCAATGGTGTCGGTCGCCCCACGAACGACGCCATCAATTTGTTGAACTCCTCTTGAAACGCGGCGTCACCCATCGCCGATACGAATGCCTCTTCCAACTCGATCAACGCGGGCATCAACGTTTCGGGAACGAATTGTCCACCGTAAGGACCAAACTTATGAGGTAATAAAGTCATAACCTGTCATTGCGAGGGTTGAGACGCGCTAGCGTCGAAATCCCGAAGCAATCTCCTTCTTTTCTTGATTGAGACTCTGGTTCTCGCTCAAACCTTTTGCTCACTATTACGCACTGCCTGCACGAACGCCTTCATCTTGCTCGGATCTTTCTCACCCGGAGCGGACTCTACACCTGAAGCCACATCCACGCCCCAAGGCTTGACTCTGCCAACCGCTTCGGCGACATTCTCTGGAGTCAACCCACCTGCCAACAACAGCGGATATTTCTTCGCTAACTCTGCTGCGTCATTCCAATCAGCAGTCACTCCACTTCCGCCATATACACCTTTGACCGCGGCATCAACCAGTAAAGCAGGTGCTTCACTTCTTAAAAAACCATTTACATCAGCGGGGATTCCACGAAATGCCTTGAATGCCTTTCCATCAAGTTTATTCATCATCTCAGGCATCTCATCACCATGCAATTGCACAAGACTTAATCCACAAGTCTCCATCGTCGCATTTATTTCTGCTACCGACGCATTGACAAACACTCCTACAAACTTGACATGCCTATACTTCCGCACAGTGGACATAATGCCACGACAATGTCCGACCTCAACATAGCGTGGACTCTTCGGATAGAAATTGAATCCAATGAGATCAGCACCTAAATCAATTGCAGCGAGAGCATCGTCTACAGTTTTGATTCCACAGATTTTGATTTTGGTCATTGTCTCAACCATGTCATGCTGAGCTGTGTAGCGGCGAAGCATCTCGCTCGTCGGGGTAAAGACTCTCACCTGCACTTGCGCCAGGTGCAAGTGTCGCTTCGCTCAGAGTGACACCACTCAGTTCTCTCACCTTCGCACCAATATCATCCGAAGTTACCAACGCCTCACCAACAAGGATTGCATCTACGTTTGCTTTGGCTAATCGTTCAACGTCGCTTGCAGTGAAAATTCCACTTTCAGCGACAACTGCAATATCAGGCGAAATCATCGGGCAGATATGTTCTGTCGTTTCGAGTGTTACTTCAAACGTAGCAAGGTTGCGGTTGTTGATGCCAATCAATTTCACATCTTTCAATTTCAACGCGCGCTCGGTTTCGGCTTCGTCGTGGACTTCGACCAGGGTAGTTAATCCTAAACTCAAGGCACAAGCATGTAGATCAGCGAAGAGTTTGTCATCAGCCAGTGCGGCGGCTATGAGCAGGATGGCGTCGGCGCCGTTGGCTCTTGCTTCATAGAGTTGGGTTTCGTCGATAATGAAATCTTTTCTGAGCAGAGGTAGTTCTGAATTTCTTGTAAAGCGCAATTCACGCAAAGTTTCGAGTTTGCCCAGGAAGAACTTTTCATCGGTGAGCACGGAGATTGCAGATGCGCCGTTTTGAGTGTAGATATCCGCGACCTGGAACAGGTCAAGGTGCGGGGCGAGAATCCCTTTGGAGGGAGAGGCGCGCTTGAGTTCAGCGATCAGGCTTGGGCACCGTCCTGAGCCAGGCGAAGGATGAGTCCCGAAGCGGCGGCGCTTGATGGCGGCAAGAAAATCTCGGGGCGCTGGGGAAGACATTGCGGCAGAGTACAAATCGTAGCCGTTGAGCGCCGCAATCTCCAACTTTTTTTGTTCGATGATTTTTGCGAGAATATTTGTCATGGTCAAATCGGGCATAGCAATGCTGTGCCCCTACGAGATGGTTTGGAAACTCTGCGAATATTCAACCAGTGCGTTCATCTTGGCGAGGGCTTTACCGCTATCGAGAGATTCTTTCGCCTCTTCGAGCGCGGATTTGAAATCGCCAGTTTCAGCAGCGAGGGCAGCGGCAGCGTTGAGGATGACCGCGTCGCGGCGCGCGCCGTTCAATTTGTTGGAAAGAAGATCGCGCATCATCGCAGCGGATTCGTCGGGCGTGCCGCCGCGTAAATCCTGAACGATGGAGGGAGCAAGATTGAGATCGGCGGGATTGAGTTCGTAGGTTTCGACCGTGCCATTCTTGAGGTGACTGACGCGATTGGCGCCCGTGGTGTTGAGTTCATCGAGACCGCTGGCGCCATGAATGACAAGCGCGGCTTTGGAACCGAGTTCGTTGAGAACGTGTGCGAGCGGCTCGGTGAGTCTAGCATCGAAGACGCCCGTGAGTTGAATGTTCGCGCCCGCAGGGTTGGTGAGCGGACCGAGAATATTGAAGATGGTGCGCTGACCAATCTCCTTGCGTGGACCGATGGCGTGCTTCATGGCAGGATGAAACTTGGGCGCGAACATAAAGCCGATGCCGATTTGTTCAATAGCCTGCGCGACCTGCTCAGCTGTGAGTTCGAGGTTGACGCCGAGGGCGGAGAGAACATCGGCGCTTCCGCATTGCGAGGAGGCGGCGCGATTGCCATGCTTGGCAACTTTGCGTCCCGTGCCTGCGAGGACGAACGCCGCGGCGGTGGAAATGTTGAAGGTGTGCGCGCCGTCGCCGCCTGTGCCGACGATATCGTAAACGGGTTCGGTGGTGTTGAGTTTGACCTTCACAGCATTAGTGCGCATGGCACGGACGGAGCCAGTGATTTCAGCGATGGTCTCGCCTTTCATGCGGAGGGCAACGAGATACGCGCCGATCTGTGCCTGTGTGGCTTGACCGGTCATGATGACGTTCATCGCTTCTTCGGCTTCGGTGTCGGTGAGGTCGGTGCGATTGATGGCTTTGGCAATAAATGGTTTTAGCATGGATTGTTCTCCTTTCACGGGAGCGGGATTCAAATCGAGAAAGTTTTTGAGAATTTGTTTGCCGTGTTCAGTCAGAATGGATTCAGGATGGAACTGCACACCATAGGTTTGGTGCTCGCGATGTTTTAGTCCCATAATTTCTTCTTCAGGCGTGACGGCTGTGACTTCGAGTTCGGCGGGGATGGGGTCATAGACAACAAGCGAGTGATAACGCATCGCTTCGAACGGCGAGGGGATGCCTTTGAAAATGCCCTGCCCGTTGTGAGTCACTTTGGATGTCTTGCCGTGCATAAGACGCTGGGCACGATCCACTTTGCCGCCAAATACTGCACCAAGACATTGATGCCCGAGGCAGACGCCTAGTACAGGAATCTTGCCATCGAAGTGTTTGATCGCATCCGCGGAGATACCATCGTCTTTGATGGGTTCGCCTGGTCCAGGGGAGATGACGAGGTGAGACGGGTTGAGCGCGATGAGTTGATTCAGCGTGACCTGGTCATTGCGGAAGACGCGAATATCCGCGCCGAGTTCGCCGAAGTATTGGACAAGGTTGTAGGTGAAGGAGTCGTAGTTGTCGATTAATACAAGCATAATAATTATCCTTACTCCGTTGGTTGAGTGGGCGAAGCCCGTATCGAGACCAACAAGTGCCAAGAGTAATTTTGCAACAAGAGTTGCTTAACGGCATGGTGGTCTCGATACGCCCTCACTCCGTTCGGGCTACTCGACCACCGAGGTTAGCTTTAATCGTATTCGCCAAAGATATCTACTTGGTCAACGAACAAATCAAGCGAATAAGATAAGCCTGTCTTCTCGCGGACAAGTTCCATCGTCGCTTTGGCTTCGGCTTGCATGCGGCGGATGCCGTTGGCAAGCACATCGTTTGGAATCATGGGATGCGCAAGGAAGTAGGCACGCTTTTCACGGAACGGTTCAAGAAAGTTGTTAATGGCAGCGGCAAGCTTTTGCTTGACTTCCACATCACCGACTTTGCCCACACGGTAACGTTCCTTGAGGTCATCTACTTCAGCTTTGGATGGATTGAACGCGTCGTGATAGATAAAGACAGGATTGCCTTCGACGGTACCTGGGTCGGTAGCACGGAGACGTTTGGGATCGGTATACATGTTCATCACTTTTTGCTTGACAGTCTCAACATCATCGGAAAGGTAAATTGCATTTCCTACGGATTTGCTCATTTTGCTTTGTCCATCCGTGCCGACCAGAAGAGGAACATCTCCGATAATGGAGTCTGGTTCAGGAAAAACTTCACCATATAGATTGTTGAAGCGACGCGCCATCTCGCGAGCGAGTTCCACATGCGATTGATTGTCGCGTCCCACAGGGACAACCTGTGCACGCGGGAGTAAGATGTCCACGGCTTGAAGGACAGGATAGCCAAGCAGACCGAATGGCATGGAGTCGATATTGGCATCGCGTGCCATATCTTTGAGGGTAGGCATGCGTTCGAGTCGTGGCACAGTGACAAGCATTTCAAAGAGCAGATTCAACTGATACGTTTCAGGAATCGCTGATTGCACAAAAATCGTGCTGACATCAGGATCAATGCCAACCGCAAGATAATCCAGCACGGTCTCGCGGATGAAGGTTGGAATCTCTTTGATGTATTCTGGCTCAGGTTTGGTTGTCAATGTGTGCAAATCCGCGATGATGAAGAAGGATTCGTATTGATGTTGCAGTCGCACACGATTGGCAAGCGAACCGACATAGTGACCGAGATGCAGCCGTCCCGTTGGGCGGTCACCTGTGAGGAGGCGGGGTTTGGAGTTTGTCATGAGTCATTTCCTTTCTTTCATTTTGTGCTGGTTGAGTAGGGCGAATGATCTTTTCGCCCGTATCGAAACCAGCAAGTGACAAAAGTATTTTTGTTACAAGATTTATTCTGCTTACTGGTGGTCTCGATATGCCCTTCGCAACGAACGCTCAGGGCTACTCGACCACCGAGTTTCTTCATGAATTCGTTTCTGCCATCTCGATGGCTTTCAACATAGCACTAGCTTTATTCACGGTCTCTTGATATTCGGTTGTCGGATTCGAATCTGCGACTATGCCTGCGCCAGCCTGAACACTGAATGTATTCCCGCGTGCGATCATGGTGCGGAGCGCGAGGCAAGTGTCCATGTTGCCGTCGAAGCCGAAGTAACCGACTGTGCCTGCGTACGCGCCGCGTGCGTCGGGTTCGAGTTCGGCAATAATTTCTAGCGCTCGCACTTTCGGCGCGCCACTGACCGTCCCTGCGGGGAAGGCGGCGCGCACCAAATCGAAGGCGGTCAGGTCGGGTCGCAGTTTGCCCTCGACGTGCGAGACGATGTGCATCACATGTGAATATTTTTCCACAGTGAAGAAATCAGAAACTTTCACTGTACCATATTCACACACGCGCCCCAAATCGTTGCGACCCAAGTCTACCAACATCACGTGCTCGGCGCGTTCCTTGGGGTCGGCGAGAAGTTCTTCAGCGAGCGCGGCGTCAGCGTTGGAGTTGGCTCCTCGTGGGCGCGTCCCAGCGATCGGTCGGAGTGAAGCGGTTCGTCCTTCCAAACGCACGAACATCTCAGGCGACGATCCAACAATGAACAGCGGCTCATCGTCCACGATGCCGAAATCAAAAAAGAACATGTACGGCGATGGGTTGAGGCGTCGCACGGCGCGATAGACATCGAACGGCTCGACGTTGGTTTCGCGCGTGAAACGCTGTGAGAGCACCACCTGAAAAATATCGCCCGCCGCGATATGCTCCTTGGCATCGCGCACCATGTCTTCAAAACGTCCCTGCGTCATGTTCGAGCGCGTCTTCGATGACTTCACTTCGCGCGGCTGTGTGGGCGGAAGCGGCTGATGAATACGCGACTCAATTTCATCGAGTTTGCGATTCGCGGATTCGACATCACCATCGAGAATGTTCGCAATGAGGGACAGACTGCGCCGCGCATGGTCGAACGCGATGATGGTATCGGCGAGGAGATAGATGCCATCGGGGATATGTTGCGTAGTGCGTGTTGCGTGTTGCGTGAGGCGAGGGTGCATGTGGGTTTGGAGGGTTGGCTCGAAAAAGCGGACAGATTCGTAGCCGAGATAACCGACGAGTCCGCCGATGAAACGCGGCACGCCCGCTTGCGGACTGAACTTGAAGCGACTCATCTCCTCTTGCAGAAAATATGTTGGGTCAACATTTTCATCGAGCGCGAACACGCGTGTTGAATCGGATTCAACAACTTCGATCTCATGCCCACGGATGATATATTGCGCCCTGGGCTTGATACCGATAAACGAATAGCGCGCGATCCGCTCCCCGCCTTCAACCGACTCCAACAAAAACGACGCGCCCTGTCCGCGCAGTTTCATGTACACGCTGATGGGCGTCTCGAGGTCTGCAGAGATCTCACGGACAATCGTTTGGGTTGTGGTGGCTGTTGCTTCTAATAACATGACAACTCCTTTTTGGACCGCCAAGCCCGCTAAGTTCGCTAAGAAAAATCTTTGGTTTTCTTTGCGTTCTTCGCGGTAAATTTTCACGATTAAATTAAAATCCCCTCTGTCCATTGGGACGAGAGGGGAGTCTCGTGGTGCCACCCAGGTTAACGCATTGCTTGTTTAATAAAAATTTCCCTGTGTGATGCAACAGGGAAAGGAAGCCAGCGTCACTCTTTCAGGTACGTCACATCGCCTATGGCGTGTGGTTATACCCTTGCTCTATAACGGGAGCTGCCGAATTGGGTTACTAACTTGTGGTCTCGATACGTTCCTCGCTATCGCTCGGAACTACTCGACCACCGTTCGCCCGTTCAACTCGGAGGTCCATTCGGTTTCTGCGCTTTTGCCTTGCTTGCACCATTATGGTCGTTGGCGACCACATCTGCTCGGCTCTCTGAAAATCGCTTTGAAGCGTACTCGTCCTCGTCAGCGTTTTTGGTATGTTGTTGGGCGGGATTGTATGACGGAGGGAAGAGGTTGTCAAGAGGAGAACTATCCTCCAACTTTATGGTATGCCATTTCAATGAAGGGTTTTGCAGCCTCTAAATCTTCCATGTTTTTTATCGAGAGTTCAAAATCACCAGTACCGTAATGACCCTTACCTGTCATGTCTCTTGAATTTTTTGGCGGGTCTGCAATTTCTTTTGGGTTCAACTTCAAAAACAATAAAACTCTTTGGTTTTGCATTTCCACACATGCAATATTTTGAGATGATTTATATGCAATGTAATTCTTTTTAGGCGCTTCTTGAATAGCAGAATCTATTCCCATAATGAAATCTTGAATTGCCAATGCTAAATCTTTTATGTCTTCACTCTTTCCTTCAAGATGTTCGTCGAAACTGTAAACACCGGTTGCTCTGGTTTGCGCCGCTTTCTTTCCAGCCGCAACCATAACAGGATTTTTACCATTCACATCACCAATTTCAATTGACTCAGACGCATAAGTTGTCTGTAACACCTTTTCCAAATATAAGTATTTTCCTTGATAAAGGTTATACGACCACAGTTCGATATTTGCCCCCATTACCTGAACAGCATAAAGGTCATATTTTTTGTAATTGGGCGCTATACATATAACTCTTATATCTGACCAATCTACTTCGGTAGAATGCCCCAGCTCCTTTTGAACTGCTCTTTCAAAATCTCCTTGATGGTCTTTGAGCCAAGCCAAATAATATAAGCTTTGATTAATAAGCTCCGATGATTCAACCTTTTTGTATTCAACAATTACAGGATTATCATCTTCAGACAAAGCCAAAGAATCTATTCTTCCTGAATGCTGATAACCCGTTGGAAACTCAGAAGCAACAAAGCGGCAATTGAAAACCGTTTGCAGATTTTTCTCAATGAGCGTTTGTAAATTCTTCTCTAATGAGAAATTGGTATGTTCGATTAAAGAAAGTTTTTGGTTGGAGATTTCAAAGAGAGGCATATTATTACCCTCCGAACTGAATTTTCAAATTCGATGATTGAAGTATACAACAAAACAGGCACGTCACATGGACAAGGAAAAGACCTGACATGTCTCCGCGAGAGTCTGATTAATAGTGACGCGCGTCCGCGCAAACGTCTTGCTTAACATGCGTCACCATAAGACATGTCAGGTCCCCATTCGAGTCCCCCTAAAAAATCACTCTTCACCATTCCTGTAATCTTCATCATCCAAAACACTTCCGTACGGGTAAACGGGGCGATCCTTCCTGCCACTGCTGTGATATATACCCGAGAAAAGCGGGTGGATGCACAGTTCATCCTCCTGGCTCAGAGACAGTTGATGTTGAACCGTGTATTCAAAATTCCCCTTGATATATACGTCCGTTTCCTTGCCGGGGATCACCCTGCCGATGGCGCCGATCTCCAGTAACATGCGCTGAAAGTCAAAGAGGTTGTCACTACCAAAGACCGCCTTGCCATGACGCGTAAAGACACGGTGCAGGTCGCCCATTGTGAATTGGTGTCCCAATTCGGGCAGGCAGCGTTTACAAACCTCTTCGGCGGTGGGATGGATCAACTTGAACGCCACAAAGATCTCGCCAACAATGAACTCCTCCATCTGCCGGATGCCGTTGACGATCCGCTCTTCGCTGACCGGGAAGGGATTCGCGCGTGAAGTATCGCCGCGATTCTTGAAGATCGAATTCAGCAGGATCAGGAAATGCCGCGGCAGTAACTGGGTATGCCGCAGGATATAAGAGATTGTCTCTTCCTGATAACCGGTCTGGTTGGTTATTCTCGCAGGCAGTACCGCTTGAAAAAGTTTCAGGGCATCCGTCCGCTTCGTGGGGTCAAGCGGAAGGATGCGCCTCAAAAAATCCTCGTAATGCAAACTGAGGTAAAACATGAGGCGCTGGGCTCCAAGCAGAAGCAATTCGCCTGCCGTCCACTGAAGCTTGAGGGCGCGGCGGAAGTCCTTGTTTGGATTGGAGGATAATTTGATGAAACGGTGATACAGCTCCGAGGGCAGGCAGAAGCGGACGTCCACCACATCCCGCGGCTTGTTCATGGAGCCGACGACTTTAAGCAATCCCTGAAGGGAACGCGCGACCGAGTCGATATCCAGTTGGAAATCATCCAGCGAATCCATCAGGATAACGAAAGTCTTCCCGGATGATTCGAGATTCTGCAAGACAGCGGCTTTGGCGCGATCAATGGTGACCTGATCATATCCTCTCAGAATATCGGATGCGACTGTCTTGGGGTTCTTATTCATGATATCCTCGAGCATGACAGCCACATTCCAAAGCACATCCTCGACATTATCATGGGCGCGAACGTTCATCTTGTCCAAATACGCGTTGACGATATTCAGGTGTTCCGAAGGCAGCACCGAATTTTTTCGAATTTCCGAAAATACGCCGATCCATAATATGGTTTCCCAAAGTTCGGAAACCATTTCCGGGAAAACAACCTCTTTCGTCATGTTTTGGATGACCCTTGCCACATACCCCAGCACGCGCGCAGTCCTGATCTCGATATAAAAATCATATTGTTTGTCGAAGAAAACGCTTCGCAGATAATATGTTTTTCCCGACCCTCTTCGCCCGATAATGATGGATGGGCGATTGCGCAGATTCTTATAGATCCAATTGTGTTGTTCGAATAAATGCTTCAAAGCCTTGATATCATGCGCATCAATATCAATCGAATCAATGGGACCAAATGGTTCATCCCTGGTAATGTAGGGGCGTATCGTGTCTAACAATGGGCTATCCTCCTAATACTCTGATTCATTGAGAAGATTATACAACAAAACAGGCATGTCACATGGGCGCTGGGCTAATCGGGGGCGCTCAAAGTTTGTTGGTACACAGGTTCTAACCGCGTCTTGCAATGATATGTTTCCACCAGCCTGAGTTATACTTGAGATAAGAACCAATAAGGCAAAAGTATTCAAATGACACAGCCCCTATCCAACAAGAGAAAATTGAGGGCGCTCATCGCCGATGATATTCAGGAAACCCGCCGTAACACGCGCTTGATGTTAGCCACCATAGACGACGTGGAAGTGGTGGCAATCGCCGCGAACGGCGTGCAGGCTGTCCAACTGGCTAAAGAGCATCATCCCGATATTCTCCTGCTGGATATCAACATGCCGGAGATGGATGGGTTGACCGCCTACAAGGAGATCGCGAAGATTTATCCTGAGACGGGTTGTATCATTATCTCAGCGGAAAAAGACACGACCACTTTTCGCACCGCCATCTCCGCCGGTGTGCAGGAATATTTGATCAAACCTTTTACTGTGGAGGAATTGGAGGGAGCCATCGTACGCGGGCGCGAACGCGTTTACCAAAACCGCGCAAAACTCGCGCAGGTAACCGACCTCAAACGGAGGAAGGAAGATTACCTGAAGCAACTCGCAAACGAATACTCAAAAGCCCGCCGCACAGACGACAATGCAATGGAGGTCTTCGAGCAACTGGCTGAGTATCCCGAATGCGAAGCGCGCTGGCTGCAGACCCTCGCCATGATCTATGTCGTTCGGCAGGAATGGGGCAAGCTGAAGTTTCTTGCGACAAAGCTGGAACAGAGAACAAAAAAATAGAGAAATGCAGATGACTGTCTCTGGAGTCCGACAGCTTGCTGTCGCTATGTGCAGGAGCAAGCTCCTGCACTCCAAATTTAACTTGTGGAGCATTAATGAAAATCTCGATCATCGGCGCGGGGTTCGGCGGCATGGCGGCCGCCTATGACCTGCGCCAGACTGGGCATGAAGTTGTCATTTACGAATCTGCTGATTACGTTGGCGGGCTGGCTTCAGGATTCAAAGAGCCGCATTGGGATTGGTCTGTTGAAAAGTTTTACCATCACTGGTTTCAAACTGATAGCTCGATGCTCGGCCTGATCGAAGAATTGGGGTTGAAGGATAAGGTCATCTTCCCGCGTCCCTATACGGTTTTATTGCATGACGGAAAATGGTATCCATTTGACTCGATCCTGCATGCGCTTCTTTTTCCTGGACTTGGGTTTGGTCTCGATAAAATCAGATTCGGCTTCGTTGGACTCTATCTCCGTTTGACGAACGACTGGAAGACCCTCGAGCAATTTACCGCCGATGAATGGATGATGAAATGGGCGGGCAAACAAGTCTATGAACAGATGTGGAAGCCGTTATTGATCGGTAAGTTTGGTCCGTTTTATAAGGATGTCAACATGGCGTGGATGTGGGCGCGCATCAAAGCGCGCACGACGCGACTCGGTACGTTTGAAGGTGGTTTTCAAAGATTCGCGGATATGTTCGCAGCGAAACTGCGCGAAATGGGAGTCGAGATTCGGCTTGGGACGCAAGTCAAGTTCATTAAGCGGAATCAGGCAAATGACTTGTCGATTGATGCGGGCGGGATTGTCGAGTCCTTCGATAAGGTATTAGTCACCACATCCCCGAATCTGATGGCGAAGTTTTGTCCCGATCTTCCTGAAAATTATTTGAAAGGACTGCTTGAGTTGAAATCCATGGGCGCGGTGGTGATGGTGCTTTCGCTCAAGCATCAGTTATCGCAGGAGGGATATTACTGGTTCAACCTGCCAAAGGACGCAGGCTACCCGATGCTGGCGCTTGTGGAGCATACGAATTTTGTGTCGAAGGAACATTTCGGCGGCGATCATATTGTGTACGCGGGCGATTATCTGGAAGTGGGTCACAAATATTTTTGGATGAGCGATGAGGAATTGCTGGAACAATTTATGCCTGCGTTCAAAAAGTTCAACCCCGCCTTTGAAAAAGATTGGGTGAAAAAGATTTGGGTGAACAAGACAAATTATGCCCAACCCGTGCCATTGGTGAATCATTCAAAGAATATCCCAGCGATTCAAACGCCAATTGAGGGATTGTATTTCGCTTCGATGAGTCAGGTCTATCCGTGGGATAGAGGCACCAACTTTGCGGTGGAGATTGGAAGAAGAGCAGCGAGAATGATGCTCGGTAATCAGTAATTGGTCATTGGCGTTTTCAGTAAAAGTGAACTGCCCTCTCCATTTTGGAAGGGGCAGTTTGTTTTGGCTAACCGGTTTGCGTTAGCGGCGACAGGCACACGCTAACTTGCTTTCGGATCGGCAGCATGCCTGCCGTCTGCTGCACGCGCGGGTTAGGCGGCTCATTTCAATGCTGAATCCGTCCAAATATTCACACCTGCCACAACAAAAGCCAATCCAAAAGCTACTCCGGCAATCACGAATGTCAAGGCTAAGCCACCCATCAGAAATCCACCTACTCCTATCACCGTTGACACAACCCACAATATAGGTACCCATCGCGACAGTTGATTAGCTTTCCACGTTCCGAGTGCTAATAATAATAAGCCTATCGATATCATCGTAGCTCCGAATGTGTACATATCTACACTTCCGATACTTCCATCCGGCCCGACGATTATCGCCGTCCCAATCAATGATAGTAGAAATCCTATAAACCCCCAATAGCCAGCCTTCTCATGCTGATACCCATACACGCCAAGCAGGCCTATCAAGATCAGCACGTCAATTATCAAATACAACACCTCAAGCAATACGCCCTGTTCCGTGGGTAACGATGGGATAAAGGACGACCCAACTCGTAGCAGCCCTCCGAGGATTGCTGAAAGACTACCAAGACGAATCAAAGTTGACGTGCGCATATTTTTCATTCCGTATGAACTAGACTTTTGGGCCGTCTAACGTTCGGCTTCAGGCGCGCGCTGGGCTCGGCGCGTCGCCCTGCAAGCCACTATTAGGTGGCACACGCCCTCGAAGGTGCACCGACTCGAAAGTCTGCAAACAGCCAAGACTGGACATTGGCAAGAGTTCTGCAGTTGGCAGCTTTCTAACGGCGTAGGTTCGCGCTTTCCAGCACCTTTGGATTCACGACATTGGTTGGTGTGCCGGCTGCGTAAGCGACGATCTGGTCGAATATGTCTGAAAATTGAACTTCGTACTCGTCGCGTGTGACATATCCAATGTGCGGCGTGCACACGACGTTATCCATCGCGAACAACGGATAGTGGGTGTCGAGTACCGGCTCTTCTTCATAGACATCGACGGCGGCCATGCCTGGATGTCCGATTTTCAGGGCGGCAATCAATGCGCCCGGCTCGATCAGC
>CAZIYY010000117.1:0-16414 GCA_964543585.1 uncultured Anaerolinea sp.
GTCCTCAACTTGCTAAGTTGACCTTCCATACCAAACTTGGCTCTATGCTTGATAAGTCAGAACGTATCGAGAAACTGGTCAACGAATTGATTCCCATGTTGAACCTTGAAAACGACGAAGCTATCTTTGCCCGCCGCGCCGCACATTTGGCGAAAGCGGACTTGGTCACTCAAATGGTCACCGAGATGACGTCCCTGCAAGGCATCATCGGTCGTGAGTATGCCTTGCGAAGCGGTGAACAGAAAGATGTTGCCATCGCGATTGGGGAGCAATATCAAACTGTCCCGAATACCAAAATTGGTCTTGCCGTTGCATTGGCTGACAGGCTCGACTCGTTGGTTGGTCTCTTCGCCGCGGGGCTGGCTCCCACAGGCGCGAAGGATCCGTTCGGTCTGCGCCGCGCCGCGATTGGCGTTGTGCAACCACTCATCGAACACGATGTTGATTTTGATTTGGCTGCCGCCGCGAAAAAATCTGCGAAGACACAACCGATTGAAGTCAAAGAGGAAGTACAAAAACAAATCCTTGAATTCATCACCGGACGCTTGAAAGTTGTGTTGAATGATTTGGGTTACAAGTACGATGTGATTGACGCTGTCCTTGCGGCGCAGTCTAATAACCCGGCGGGAACGGTTCGGGCGGTGAAGCAGTTGCAAGCGTGGGTGGAGCGTGAAAATTGGTCATCCATTTTGGATGGCTTCGCACGCTGTGTCCGCATTACGCGCGATCAGAAGCAGGTTTACAAGGTCAACGCGAAGAACTTCGCCGAGAAACAGGAAGAGGCGTTGTACAACGCTCTGGAGAAAGCCGAAGCAACTTCCAGGGTGGAGGGAAGCGTGGACGATTTCCTGAATTCCTTTGTCCCAATGATCCCGGCCGTCAATGACTTCTTCGATAAAGTCCTGGTCATGGCAGAAGATAAAGCCGTAAAAGAAAATCGTCTTGGCTTGTTGCAAAGGATAGTGGGCCTTGCGCGCGGCGTCGCGGATTTGGGTAAGTTGGAGGGTTTCTAACCACCAGGTGGCAGTCTCAAACGACTGCCGTTTTTTATACTGACCCATAAGTCTCTGTTGGGGGCATTTGTCTTGATGTAAACCCGGACCATTGGAACTTGTGTCAGACAATTTTCGTTAAGCTGAGTATCCCATAATAAGGAGACTCGGCATGCGACGTTTAATGGTGATGGTTTTACTTCTTGTTATACTCAGTACGGCTTGTACTTTTAACGTGCAGACCTTCGTGCCAACGGTGGAAGTTCCAACACAATCCCAACCAGAGATTCAAACAGAAACTCCGGGCCCCGTCCCTGGGCAGGTGCTCGATGGTCCAGACATCAACTACAGTGGCATTCGTTTTACCCTCGACCCCGCATTGGGTTCGCGCCTCTATGTTTTTGAGGATGCGACCACGCTTGAAGGAGCGACGGCGCATAACATCCGCTTTGCCCTGACCCCGGAGGAATATTGTCAGACCTGGTGCCTAATGGTCTATCCCGTTGCGGAGTTCGAGCAGGCGTTCGGGTCCTTCGTCTTTCTGCCAGCTGGATATAGAGGCGGCGCGGCGGTCATCTTCGAGGCGCAGAAAATGGCACTCTCCCTACAGAAGGGCAGCGGTGACCGCAGCCTCGAGACCTTCGGGCAGAGTCATTATGGCGTCAGCAACGAATCGCTGAAATACGTGTTCCGCGGCTACAGCGCGGATCAGCAATACGGGATCTATGTGCAGGTTCCCATTCATACCACCAGCCTGCCCGATGTAGCCCCCACGATGGAATTCAATTCCCGGGATGTTTTTGACTACAACCAAAAAGCGGTAGAATCGATGGACGCTCTCACGCCAGAGGATTTCACTCCCAGCCTGGATTTGCTGGATGCGTTGGTTGCATCCATTCAGGTCGAAACGCCATAGCGGTGTGTTGCAGATCTGAGTAAACTCGAAGGGTTTTAGACTTCATCGATGACCAGTTGATGCAGTGTGTACCATTAATTCACTCCTTCCCCACTTTTGAATCAATCACCCATGCCGCTGGATATTCCCCGCATCAAAGCCCTGTGTTTCGACGTGGACGGGACGTTGAGCGACACCGATGATTTGTACGCTCAGAAGATTTCCCGCTTCCTGCCGCGTTTTCTCTTCCGCGACCCCGATCACACCGCGCGACGACTAGTCATGTGGATCGAAGCGCCGGGCAACGGCCTTTTGGGACTCGCCGACACGATCGGCCTCGACGATGAAATGGTCGCGCTCATTGACTGGTTCGCGCGCCGCAGAAAAGAATCGTCAAGAAAGTTCCTGCTCATCCCCGGGGTGGACGAAATGTTGGGTCATCTCAAAGGGCGTTATCCAATGTCGGTCGTCAGCGCGCGCGATCAAAAAGGCACGCTGCGTTTTCTGGAACAATTCGATCTTGTGAAATATTTCGACGCGATCGTGACGGGGCTATCCGCCAAACACACGAAGCCTTACCCGGACCCGATCCTGCTCGCCGCGCAAAAGATGGGAGTCAGACCCGAGGAATGTCTCATGGTCGGCGATACCACAGTGGATATGCGCGCGGGCAAGTCCGCCGGCGCGCAGACGGTGGGCGTATTGTGCGGGTTCGGGGACAAAGGAGAACTGGTGAGAAAAGGCGCCGATCTTATTCTGAAAAACACAGCCGAACTGACAGATATACTTCTCAAAAAAAAACATGATTATCCCTGAACTTAAGGATTCAGCCACTGATTGCACGGATTTTTGAGTTAATTGCCCCAAAATGAGCTAAATGATTAGCCGACCCTCAGAACTGGGTCGGCTAATTTCGTGTAAATCAGTGAAACTTATACTGAGCCTGTCGAAGTATCGTGGCTAAAAGCTTGAAAAATTAAATTCGAGGTGTGTCATGTTCAACAAAACTACCTCTCCTTATCAGAAAGATCATAATACATATTCAGGTTTCGGTCCTGTGCGATCGCTTCCATTTTCCTTCTATATTCAGCAATGGCATGGTCTTCCACCCAGGGCCCGAATAACCTGAGTATCGCCGCACCCAGAAAAAAGAATATGCGTCCAGGGTTCGGGATGCTACGTCTGAACTCTCCCTTGTTGCGTAATAAGAAGCGGACATCGCCAACGTGAACAAACCCCATAAGCAGCAGAGGCACAATCGTGACAATGTCTGTGGTATTCACGACGCGATAAAACATGGATTTGATGCTAATATCATATTCATCATTTCCAACTCGCGGGCTTCCAAACGTATAACAAGCTGCTATCTGATCCGCGAATCGGGAATCCCATTCGAGATTCTGTGTTGCAACGGTGGCAAGGGCGCCGCCCAACGAATGACCCGTGATATATAAGGGAATCTCTGCCAGAGGCAGGAGACTCTTTTTAATCTCCGGCTCGATACTCGCAAATGCGTTTCTGAACCCGGCGTGTACCTTGCCCTTCGGAGTTTTAACGCGTTTTGCGCGTATATCTGTTTGTATATCACGCCAACTTTTCTCCGTACCTCTAAGGGCAAGTACAGCGTAGGAGCTATCATCCTTAACCACTAAAAAAGCCTGTGTATCTGTTTCGATTGATGTGAAACCGCCAATCCACTTAAAACCGCCACCCCTAAGTTTTGCGAGCAACAATGCCTTCGCCTTGCCACCATCTTCAAACCTGTCATAGGCCAACTGGCACATGGATGCAAGCACCCACGCCATACGGTCTGAATAGGCAGCGCGTTTTACAGGCGGAGTAAGCAAAAGGTTATTGGCATGAAAGTAAGCTTTGGCATCGGTAAGTTCCTTTTGACTAGCCGGGTCCGGCAATTTTTTCGATTGTTTTCCAGCCATTTTTCTCTCCTTCAAATCGGGTTAGCAATACTATACAGAAATTCTGATCAAAAGTCAATTCACAAATAAATAAAACAGCAATCCTAACATCCCCGCGCCTAACATCACAAGCGGGATGATGGCTTTGGCTTTCCAGCGATAGAGCGCGAATAACGCTGTAATAAAAATCCCGAGCGCAGGCAAATCTGTGACAGCCGTGCGAAACAGGCTGATGGTCGTCACAGCGATCAATCCGACGACGCCCGCCGCCACTCCATCCAGGAATGCGTGCGCGGCTGTGTTTTGGATGAAATTTTCTTCGAAGAAATTATGACCGATGAGCGTAAAAGAAAATGCAGGGAGAAAAATACCAGCTGTCAGCGCAAGCGCGCCTAGTGGACCGCCGCCGAGATACCCCACGAAAGTGGAAAAGATGATCAATGGCGCGGGCAGGATGCTGGATAAGGCAAGTCCATCCAGAAATTGCTGGTTTGTCATCCAACCGCCTGTCACCACCGCGTCATGTTGCAGGAATGGGATGGCAGTGTACGCGCCGCCAAAGGTCAGTAAGCCGCTACGCAAGCCATAAACAAAGAGGGCAAGCACGGTTGGCGCGGCGGCTGTCGTTGCCTGGGATAGAAACGATACAGGCAGGAGCATCGCCAAATGATTCGGCAACGATTGAACCTGTTTTTTGACCAGCGTATAGATCAACCCTGCCAATCCCAGGGTGAGCAGAAAATTTAATCCCAGCCATTGCGCAATACCGCAAAAAATCGCAATTCCCCACAGCCAGCGGTCGTTGAGCGCGTGACCGCCGATGCGATGCACCGCGCGAACGATCAACGCGGCGACACCCGCTTGAAAGCCATAAAAGATTCCCGCAAATATCGGAGAGTTGACTCCATGAGTGATATAAAACCATGAGAGGGAAAACATGAGCACGAAACCGGGCAGCATAAAACCCAGCCCCGCCAGAATCGCGCCAATGCGACCGCGCGCCAGCAGTCCAAAATAAACGCATAATTCATGGGCTTCGGGACCCGGCAAAACCTGGTAGACAGCCAGCACACGATTGAAACGTTCGGATGAAATCCAACGCTCCTCTTCGACAAGTTCCTGACGGATCATGGCGATTTGCGCGACGGGTCCGCCCCACGCAAGAAAACCAAACCTGAGAAAGCGCAAAAATAATTGCAGGTAGGATTCGTGCGGCGGCGCGAAGGTGTCATTTTCAGTCATAGGTCTGTGATCAAATTTTTATAGTGAGTTTGAATTCGTTAATGCTATGAGGCGGACTCGCGGCCGGGGACGTTGGCTTGAGTCAATAGTTTGAGCGTAAATTTTCTCAAACGAAAGGCAATCGCTTCACACCATATCAATACCGCCAGCATAAAAACATAAAACGCCGCGCCTTTGAGCCAAAATGCAGGAAGAGCGAGCGCAACAGTGATCCAAGTGTACAAAGACAAATTGTTCCAATGTTCATCATAACGAAATGCAAAGCCGAGAAGAATCATCGCGGGCATGAGTGTAAGACCGAGCAGAACAAAAGACAAATCATGTAATTTTCCGTGCCAGGTGGCGGGTGTGGAGTCCGCAAGCGTGGTCGGGTCGGTGGTGAAGGCGAGTCCGGCGAGGGAGAGTCCCGCGAGGGAAAGGAAGAAGATGGCGAATTCGCTTTGGGGAACGGAGGGCAGGCTGAGGCGGAGTCCGGAGGCGAAGAGGGTCATCATGAATCCGCTGAGGATGAATGTCAGAGTCATAATCCAGCCATAAGCGCCGAGGGCGAGTCCGCTGGGCCAATCGAAGGTCGGCGCTAGAAGCGGATGCCATCCCAGCGAGAGCAGAAAGTCGTATTTGAGGAGCGTGAGACTCGTGAGAACAAATCCGAAAAGAATCGGACCAATCATCCCGGCGCGCGCCGCGAGTTTGATCCATTGCGTTGAATTCATTTGGAAAGATACGCGAGGATTAATGCAAGCAAACCCGGCACTGCCTGAATGTATAAGATCGTGCGGCGCGCAGTGAGACCGCCAAAAATTCCCGCAATGACGACGCAGACCAGGAAGAATATTTTGGTTGATGTCTCGCCGGTGAAGAGTCCCCAGATCAAGCCTGCGGCGAGGAAGCCGTTGTAGAGTCCCTGGTTGGCGGCAAGCGTTGCCGAAGCCTGTGAAAACTCCGGCGTCATCCCGAATCTCTTTCTGCCAAATGGATGATCCCAGAAGAACATCTCTAGCGCGAGAAAGGCAAGATGCAGAACTGCGACAAGAACGACCATGATATTCGCGAGGATGGTCATGTTGATCTCCTTTTTGTGATCCATTCAATGGTAGCATAATTTTGCTTCTCGTGTAGAATCAAAGCGAATCGTCATTGCGAGGAGTGGCGCCGAGGCGCCACGACGAAGCAATCCCCTTGCACGTGTGGGAGATTGCTTCGCTCCTTTGGTCTCGATATGGGCTTCTCAAAGAACGCTCATCCCTACTCGACCAGCAGTCGCTCGCAACGACGGGAGGAGAATCCATGACTTACGAAACGATCCTGACCGAGACACGAGGACGGGTTGGACTGATCATACTCAACCGTCCGCAGGTAATGAACGCGCTCAACAATCAACTAATGCGCGAACTCATGGAGGCGCTTGACGCCTTCGATAAAGACGATACCATCGGCGCGATGATCATCACTGGGAATGAAAAAGCCTTCGCCGCAGGCGCGGACATCAAAGAGATGGCGGATAAATCCATCCAGCAAATGATGGACCACGACCACGTCGCGGTGTTTGGCAGGATGCGCACAATACGCAAACCCGTCATCGCTGCGGTATCAGGTTGGGCATTAGGCGGCGGATGCGAAGTGGCGTTATCCTGCGACATGATCGTCGCCTCGGACTCAGCCAAATTTGGTCAGCCCGAAATTAACATCGGCGTCATACCAGGCGCGGGCGGCACGCAGCGACTCACGCGCGTAGTCGGCAAGGTCCTCGCCATGGAAATGATCCTCAACAACCGAGCATTATCCGCGCAGGAGGCATTGCAATACGGACTTGTGAATCGCGTCGTGCCTGTGAGCGACTTCCTGAACGAAGCCTTGAAGCTTGCAGAAGAGATCGCTACGCGCGCGCCTTTGGCTGTACGCGCCGCGAAGAAGATGATCAACCAATCTTATGAACGCTTCCTCGCCGACGGTCTCGCCGAAGAGAAGCAGGTATTCTATAATTTGTTCGCCAGCGAAGATCAGAAGGAAGGGATGAAGGCGTTTGTTGAAAAACGCAAACCGGAGTGGAAAGGCAAATAGTCTTTTCGTCACTGAGACGAAAAAGATCATCAACGCGCTAGTCGCATATCTCCGAAAAGCAAGCCTGGAAAAAAGTCATCCTGACCTCTCGACCAAGCGACCATTGGACTACCTGACTATGAGACTATCATGCTTGATTACGCCACACTAAAATCCTCCTTTGAAGAATTGGATCTTGCCGATAAGCCGGTCATCGCGCACGCGTCGCTCAAGAGATTTGGCAAGATCGAAGGTGGAGCGTTGACCGTTTTAGATGCTCTGCTGGCATCCACCAACGGGCTGGTCATGCCAACGTTCACCTACATGACTATGATTACTCCCCAGGTGGGTCCGCCCAACAATGGGATCACTTACGGAAGCGACAAAGATAACAACAAAATGACTGAACCATTTCACCTGGATATGCTCCCCGATAAAATGATGGGACTCCTGCCGCGCACATTATTGCAGCAGGAAGCGTCCATCCGAACGGCGCATCCGATCCTGTCCTTTGGAGGCTTTGGTGTGGATGAAGCGCTGATCACGCAAACGTTGTACGAGCCGCTTGCTCCCATCGGCGCGCTGGCTGAACAGGAGGGCTGGGCGGTCTTGATCAATGTTGGCCACGATGTCAACACCAGTATTCATTACGGGGAGAAACTCGCGGGTAGAAAACAGTTCGTCCGCTGGGCATTGGTCGGTGACCGCGTGGTGGAATGTCTCGGCTACCCTGGAGATTCCTCCGGCTTTCAAGCCATCGAAGAATACATCAAGCCCGACACCCGCCGCGTGGAGATGGGTGGGGCCTTCATTCAGGCTGTTCCACTCAAGAGATTATTCGATGCTGTGGGGGAATTAATAAAAAACGATCCGCTGGCTTTGCTGTGCGAGCGGGAGGATTGCGAGAGGTGTAATGCGGTGAGGGGAGCCTGAGTTACCCAAAACAATTTATTCTTTTATTTTCTTTTGCCATGCCGACGCAAAACGGCTCTTGCCATCTGGCGCCGTCACGGGCGCGGCATCAGCGGTGTGGCAGCCTTCATAAATTATTGGGGTAAAATTCCATGATGCTCTCTTCAGATATTCTAAATTCCCTGCTCAATTCCGCCTTCACGCGCGAGATCACCTGGCTGGATGCGTCGAATCGTTTTGAGTTGGATGAATTCATCGAGAACTTCCATCATACGCGCAAGCGCGTTCGGGAGTCCCTTGAAGGGATGACCGACGCGCAGGTCACGTTTGCTTCTCCCGCTTATTCCATATGGTCAATCAGTGAAAGCATTACGCACCTTGTTTTTACACAAGGCTTTTATATCAATAAGTTGCTTGAGGTTTCAACCAGCAGCATGCCGCATATCATTGAAGCCGCGCGCGGATTCGGCGAAGGCGCAAAGACAGGCATCCCTGCCGATCAACTCCGTCGGCAAATGGTCTTCGCCACGGAACAGATCACAACTGCGATTGAAGGCACTCGTAATCATCATGATCTTGCAAAGACCGAAGTAAATGAATTCTTTGGCGTTTGCAATTACCAGACCTGGATATTGCTCCTGCTCGCTCACGAAGTGGATCATCTAAAGCAGATCATTGCCATGCGAAGGCTGGCAAGAGCAGAGGCGTGAATAGGCGCGGATGAAGTCCGTTCCCGGACCTGGGATTGTTGAATCGCTGACTCAATGCAATCTTCCAAAAGACTCCTGTCCATTTTCGACAAATTCCTCCTGGGCGGTTTGGGTTGTGGGGTGCTCCTTCTGTGTATTCTGGCGGGATGGTTTTATTACATTA
Source organism: uncultured Anaerolinea sp. (assembly GCA_964543585.1). Taxonomy (GTDB): domain Bacteria; phylum Chloroflexota; class Anaerolineae; order Anaerolineales; family Villigracilaceae; genus Defluviilinea. Next base: position 8,871 of record CAZIYY010000117.1, read on the forward strand.
TTCAAAATTTGCCGCTGCCGGGTTCAACTTCCACACAGGTTGGACTTGTCAGTCCGTCTGCTTCAACCATTGCCGTCTTTGACTTCCCTACGGCAACTTTATCTCCAGAGATCGCTCCAACTTTGGACGGGGCGCTTCCATCTACCTTGATCCCCTCGCCCATCCCAAGTTTTGGTGACGGTCCTCCGCCATCGGGCAAAATCGTGTTCGCATGTTACATCAAGCAGATCGATCAGATTTGTCTGATGAACGCAGATGGGACGGATCGAAGACAGCTCACAGATTTTCAAGCGACCGCCTTTTATCCATCCCCCTCCTCGGGTGGAGACACGATTTATTTCGTCTCCAAGCAAAGCGGCGGCTTTGATATTTACTCAATGGACATCAATGGGCAAAAGTTGGAACGTCTCACGAATGGCATCGGCAGTTTGTATGCGCCTGAACTTTCACCTAGCGGCGAACGGATCGTCTTCACGAACAATGGAAACGGGCTATGGGTGATGAAGCCGGATGGAAAAAACCCTCATCCAATTTCAGACCGCGATGATATTGACCCCAGTTGGTCACCAGACGGTTCAATGATCGCATTTGCTTCCTCGCGTGCGGGTGGACGTCAGTTGTTCATCATGGATGCGGATGGATCGAACGTTCAGCAGGTGACAAACCTGAACAACATGGGCGGCCGCAGTACCTGGTCCCCAGATGGAACACGACTCGCTTTCTATCGAGGTTCGTCTGGTGACCATAATATTTACGTCATCAACGTGGATGGCACGGGCTTGGTGCAACTCACGAATGGAGGAGACAATCTCGGTCCAAGTTGGTCGCCGGATGGGAATTGGATCGCCTTCACTTCATTTCGGGATGGAAACAACGAAATTTATATCCTGCATCCAGACGGGACCGGTTTGACTCGTTTGACAAACACCCCAATCTCGGATTGGCAGCCGCGCTGGGGGAGATAACGACCAGTTATCATCAAGATACTGAGCCAAAGTTAAGAAAAGGTTACAATTCCATTGCATTTTTTCGCAAGTTAAATATAATATCCCATGTATCGAAAAGGCAAACCCGCCGCGAGGCGGGGGCGCAAAGTCATGGATCTGCCAGGCTGATGCGTACAGGCTGACAGACCGCCAGACCGCCGAATTTTTTATTCGACGGTTACCATTTTTGGGCAAGGAGGCTCCAACTCAAAAAAATTCCACGATCATGATTTGACAATTGAAGTTGCAGATAGAAGAATCAATTCATTTCGGCCATAGAGGAGATAACCGTATGAAATTCAAGAAGGCTTTGACTCTGTTTCTAACCCTTACCATGATAACCGTCATGACAGGGGTATTACCTGTGGGGGCTGGATCCATTCATCGTACATCACTTCAGCAATTTGCCAGTTCTGGCGCCACTCAAACCTATATTGTTTTATACAAAGGGAACTCAGTTTCTTCCGACGCTGGTTCTGTCATTGCAAACGCGGGCGGTACACTTGTTTATAGTTACAGCAAGATCGGCGTCGTCATTGCACGCTCCAATAACGCCTTGTTCCGCAGCAATCTAATGCGTGATGCACGCGTAGAAGGCGCCGCGGCGGCGAACGGCTTTGGTGTGCAGGTGACAGATGAGTTCGAGGTTGCAGATGCCGCATCACTGGCGCAAACCGCCGCAGGGACTTGGGGAGATGCCCTGTCGGGTCTGCAATGGGATATGGTACAGATTCACGTACCTGAAGCACATGCGATCAACAGTGGCAGTCCATTGGTGATCGTAGGTGACATAGATACGGGACTCGACTATACCCATCCCGATCTCGCGGCGAACGTTGACGATGCCAACAGCGCGAACTGCGTAAGCGGCGCGCCTGTGCCAGGCAAGGTAGCGGCCAACGATGATAACGGCCACGGCACGCACACCGCAGGCACAATCGCGGCGGCGGCAAATGGCATTGGTGTTGTCGGTGTTGCGCCGAACGTAAAGATCGCCGGTATCAAGGCAGGCAATGCGGACGGCTTCTTCTTCCCCGAAGCGGTCATCTGTGCATTCATGTGGGCTGGCGACCATCATCTTGATGTGACCAATAATAGTTACTTTGCTGACCCATGGTTGTTCAATTGTCGCAACGATGCCGAACAAAGAGCCATCTGGAAAGCCGAACAGCGCGCCATCCGCTATGCCATGTCGCAGGGTGTGGTGGTTGTTGCCGCGCAAGGCAATGAGAACATTGATCTATCCAAGCGGAATATTGATGCCATCAGCCCTGATACTGATCCCAATCCGGTACCGCGCGAAGTCACAAATGCATGCGTCGTCATTCCAGTTGAGATTTCAGGCGTTATCGGCGTTACCGCCGACGGCTACAATCTGCAAAAATCATACTTTTCCACTTATGGTGTTGGGGTAGTTCAGGTAACGGCGCCTGGTGGAGACCGCCGCTTCCAGATTCCGCCAACCGGGAATGGTCGCGTGCTTTCGACTTTTCCTGGTGGATATGCCTATGCTCAGGGAACTTCAATGGCGTCTCCACATGCGGCAGGTGTGGTAGCGTTAATTCTCAGTCAGTTCGGCAAGAAGCCGCAAGGGGCAGTCCAAGCAGCGCTGACAAGCACAGCCGATGCGTTGGCTTGTCCGCCAAATCCGTTCAATCCTGGTCCGCCCTTCATCTTCCTGGCTACTTGTGAAGGTGGTAGTGGCTATAACGGGTTCTATGGTCATGGTCAAGTCAATGCGCTAAACGCAGTTACACATACACCATAGATCGTTTCGTAAAAAGTCCAGGCAAACTTCGACTTCGAGTTTGCCTGGTCATTATGCTACAAATCGTCGATGAAGATCCATACTGCATCTTTTTCTATAGAAGATAGAGGAGGTGGTTGCATCGCGCCTGTCTTTTCACTCGGTAAGGCTATGCTAATCTATGGATCGAAAGGGCAAACCAGCCGCGAGGCGGGGGGCGCAAAGTCATGGATCTGCCAGGCTGATGCGTACAGGTTGACAGACCGCCAGACCGCCGAAATTTTTGTTCGGTGGTCAATCGTTTTTGGAAGAAGGAGGCGTTTCATAGGATACATGGATCTGAAGGTCAATGTTATATGAAAGTCTGATATAAAATGGATTGCCCGTTTTCATTACTATGAGGAGAAAACAATGAAATTCAATAAGGCTTTTACTATGTTCACGATGTTTATAAGGAGGAACCTTATAAAATCGCGATTCGTGAATGTTGTGCTTGTCGTCAGTTTGCTCATGGGCTCCGTTATCATCGCCTCGGCACAGAGCGGCGACGATACACCGACCTTCCTGCCGGGAACGCGGCCTCTGGTTGAGCAGGAGGACGAATCGCTGTTGCTGCAACGCGACGCCGCGTTCATCGGCGAGCGCACCGCGGGCGACATCCCGCTCGACAACCAGCAGGCGGGCGCTCTCCGCGCCGCCGCGGCTCGGACGGCTGCCCGTCTCCGCACGGAAGGGATACCGGCTGCCGGTCCGTCCACCTTCAGCGGACCCTGGGGCAACCTGGGTCCCAATCCGATCGTTCAGATCACCCGCAGCGGAGGCCCCTTCTCCGCGATGAGCGGGCGCATCGGCGCGCTGGCTATCCGCGCCGACGGCACGCGGATCCTCGGCGCGGCCCAGGGAGGGATCTGGCTCTACAACGCCGGTACCGGCAAGTGGGAGCCGAAGACGGGCGCCCTCAGCTCCCCCAACACGCCGTCCCTTTCGATCGGGGCGCTGGCCGTTGCACCCTCGAACGACGCGGTCGTCTATGCCGGGACGGGTGAGGGCGCACTGTCCGGAGACAGCTACTTCGGGAACGGCGTCCTAAAATCGACCGACGGCGGGAGCACCTGGACGCAAGTCTCTGGTGACTACTTCGAGGGTGTGTCTATCTCCCAGCTCGCCGTCCACCCGACGAACGCCAACACCCTCTACGCCGCGGTTCTACGCGGGCGGGGCGGGGCGCGGCGGACGACACCGGCCGTCCACTCCAAGTTCGGCATCTGGAGATCGACCGACGGCGGAGTCAACTGGACGCTGCTCAAGGAGGCCAAGGCCGAGTTGAACGGCGTCACTGACCTCGAGATCGATCCACAAAACCCGAATATCCTCTACGCATCTTTCTGGGGCGATGCCATCTATAAATCGACCAACGCGGGCAAGACTTGGTCGCCGATCATGAACTTCGGCTTCCCCTCTCCGAACTTCGCCGCCGGCCTGACCCGCTTCTCGATCGACCTCTCACACCCCACTCCGAGTGGTAGCGGCACGTTATATGCCGGCTTCGACTGGATCGATGCCAATGGGGAACACCCCTCACGCGTCTTCAAGTCCACAAACGGTGGCGCAAGTTGGACGATGCTGCCGGGCGGCACGAGCCCCGACAAGGTCGAAGACTACTGCGGAGGGCAGTGCTTCTACGACAACGTGATCGAGGTTGCCCCGAACGACCCGAACGTCGTCTTCGCCGGAGGCCAGTTCGACTACGGCATCGGCTCGGGCGGCATCTATCGCTCCGACGATGGCGGCTCGACTTGGAAGAACCTCGGCTATGCACAGCACCCCGACTTCCATGCCCTCGCATTCGATCCAAACAACACGAACAATGTCCTGGTCGGATCAGATGGCGGGGTTTGGTACAGCACGTCACGTGGCGGCCGGCCGAACGCGGCTGACCCGCTCAGCGCGGTCACCTGGCGGAACCTGAATGGGACGCTCGTGAGTCCCGGCGGCACCGCGATTGCGCTGCGCACGGATCTCCAGATCAGCCAATTCACGTCGATCGCCACAGTTCCGCAGATCCCAGCCCGTTTCTGGGGAGGGACTCAGGACAACGGCACGCAACGTAAATCAACCGCTTCCCAAAGCTGGTTCGACCTGCCTAGCGGCGACGGCGGCCAGGTGCTGGTCGATCCGACCGTAGACGGCCTATGCGAGTTCGGCGCGTTCTCCGGGAGTTGCTTCGTGTACGGCACGTACTTCGGCATCTCCCCTTACCGCATGGCGGACGGGGGCGCCTTCTTCTTCAACAACAACGCGATCACTGGCGGCATCAACTTGAGTGACCGCTCAGATTTCTACGTCCCGTTCGTGATGAATAAGGAGCAGACGAATCAGCTCTTCCTGGGCACGTACCGGCTCTACCGCACCGACAATGCTCGAGCAGCCTCCGCTGGTGACGTGCATTGGAGCCTAATCAGCGGCGACCTGACCAGCGGCTGCACCGGCATTGCACCCAACGGCGCCCGCAACTGCACGATTTCGGCCATCGGCGTCGGCGGTGGGCAGGCGGTCTACACGGGCTCACTCGACGGCCTCGTGTACATGTCGACGGACGCACAGGTCAACAGCAGTCCCAGCTGGACGCGACTCGACGTCGGCAAGCTGCCGAAGCGGCCGGTCACCCAGATCGCGGTCGACCGCTCGAACTATCGCATCGCGTATGTGGCCTACTCGAGCTTCAACGCCTCCACGCCGAGCCGGCCCGGGCACGTGTTCCGGACGCAGGACGGCGGCCAGACGTGGGCCGACATCAGCGGCAACCTGCCGGACGCCCCCGTGAACTCGGTCATCCGCGACCCATCGTTCGCGAACACCCTCTATGTCGGGACGGACGTGGGGCCGTTCGTGACCTACAACGGCGGCGTCAACTGGTACGCACTCGGCACCGGCTTCCCGATCGTGGCGATCTGGCAGCTCGACCTCGACTCTTCGCACCGGCTGCTGGCGGCAGGCACTCACGGACGGGGCGCCTTTAGCCTCTCCGATGCTGTCGGCAACGCCGCTCCCGCCCTGGTCATCTCCAAGGTGGACGCGGGCGTTCCTGTTGGTCCCACCAGCACACTGGCGTACACACTCACGGTCAAGAACGAAGGGAACGCCTTGGCCACCAGTGTGGTGATGACCGACCTGGTGCCGGCCAATACGTCGTTCGCTTCAGCGTCCGACGGTGGCTCGGTCGTGGACGGTAAGGTCACCTGGCCGGCGGTCAACATCGCCGCGGGCTCCAGCATCACCCGGACCTTCACCGTTAACATCGCCGACGCCCTGAAAAACAAGGTCAAGGCGATCACCAACGACGGATTTCGGGCAGATGCATCCGGCGGTTTCTACACCACCGGCTCTCCGGTGATCACCCCAATCGCAGATCCGTACGCGGTTAGCGTGCTGCCAACGACGCAGACCGACGGAGCCAAGGTCGGGGAGAGCGTGGACTACCTCGTCCACGTCAGGAACCTCGGCTTCACCGCCGACAGCTACACCATGTCTTCATCGGGCGGCACCTACACGGTGTCCTTCCTCGACGCCACCTGCACCTCGGCGCTTCTGACTACGTCGAGCGTGGCATCCGGTGCAAGCGCTGACGTCTGCGTAAGGGTGGATGTGCCGGCAGGCGCGAGCAACGGCGAGGTCAATACCACGAGCGTGACCGCGACCTCGGTCGGCAACCCGACCGTCAGCGGCTCGGCGACGGTGAACACGATCGCAGTTGCCGTCGCCACGCTGCTCGTCGACAACGACGGCAACACCCCCAACGTGCAGTCGTACTACGCGGCGGCACTGACCTCGGCGAGCATCTCGTTCAGCACGTGGGATCTCGGCGCCGACTCGAACATCCCTCTGCACTACATGGAGTCCTTCAAGAACATCGTGTGGTTCACGGGCAACAGCTACCCGGGTCCGATCCTGCCGTATGAGGTCAAGCTTGCAGCCTTCCTCGAAGGTGGAGGCCGCTTGTTCATGAGCGGCCATGACATCCTCGACCAGGCGGCTGGGACGACCGCGTTTGTCCACGACTACCTGCACGTGGACTGGGACGGCAGTGAGACCCAGAACGACAAGGCCACTGCCTCCGTCACCGATGTGGCCGGTACGCTTACGGCTGGCCTCGGCATCGTAACCCTGGACCACTCGGTCCTCGGTGCGGCGTTCGAGGACCGGATTACGCCGATCGGTCCGGCAACGGCGATCTTCAGGGACAACACTGCCGCGGACGACGGACTTAGCGTCGATACCGGGACGTACAAGGTCGTCTTCATCGCGTTCCCACTGGAGGCGTACGGCACGGCGGCCCAGAAAGCAGACTTAATGACCCGTGTGCTCATCAGCTACTTTGGACCATAACCCGTGAAGGCAGATTGGTGAGATACTCCCTCATACTTTACCGGTAAAGTAAGCAGTGAGCAGAGGCAGGAAACTACCTCTGCTCATTGCAGTCCGCGTTTATATTATTACCCCGTCAAGAAGCCGGACGATCAACTCGAACGCCCAGGTACATTACATAGCCCCTTATGGGCGTAACGGTTGGATGCTGAAACTACTGTAAGGTAAAAGGACTCTAGCGAAGGAAAAAGCTAGTATCAATGCAATAGGGCTGATGGAAAACCGTCAGTCCTATTGATTAGAAGATTGTGGGAAGGGAAATGCTTTTTTTACTTACCAAATACCCCAGAGAAAAAACGAGTTGGTTTTCCAATTGGCAAAATTACATAAGCTTTAGTTTCCGCTAAATAAAGGGGTAGAAAGGGTTGTCGGAAGATTTTTTGTCG
>CAZIYY010000118.1:0-16253 GCA_964543585.1 uncultured Anaerolinea sp.
GGTTTCTTGCGTTCCTTGACGCGGGCATCGCGGGTAACCAGACCATGCTTACGCAACGCCGGCCGCCAATCGCCATTGAGCAGGATCAGGGCGCGGGCGAGTCCCAAACGTACCGCTTCGGTTTGGCCCGTCGTACCGCCGCCGCTGACCCTCACGGTAATATCGTATTTATTCGCCTCCTGCCCCACGGCAGAGAATGTTCGCAGGATGTCGTGCAGGTCGCCAACCCGGGGGAAGTAAGCGACGGCTTCCTTTTCATTCACGATGAACCGGCCTGAGCCGCCCATCAAACGGACGCGCGCCGTGCTTTCCTTGCGGCGGCCCACTGCTTCATAATATTGAACAGACATATTCCTCTTCCTTTTTCTTCACTTCACTCTTGTGGAGTGACCAGCGGCTCGGGGTGGTTGGTGCCGTGCGGATGGCTGGCGCCGGCATAGATCTTCAAACGTTTGAGCACGGCGCGCCCCATGCGATTGTGCGGCAACATGCCCCACACAGCGGCGTGTAGTACGCGGTCGGGATGCTGCTGCAACTGGTCGCGCAACGAAATGGATTTCAACCCGCCCGGATAATTCGAATGGCGATGATACATCTTGGTATCCAGCTTTGTGCTGGAGCGGGTGCCGGTCACAGTCACGCGTTCGGCGTTGATCACCACAACAAAATCACCCATCTCTACACCCGGCGTGAAGGTTGGCTTATGCTTGCCGAGCAAAACGTGGGCAATGCGCGTGGCGATACGGCCAAGAGTTTGACCATTGGCGTCCACGAGAACCCACTTGCGTTCGATTTCGCTTGCTTTCGGATAGTACGACTTGTACACTTTCTGATTCTCCGTTTCTATTCTTATTGACCAATTGACTCATTGTATGTCACTTCGACTAACGTCAGTCCATGCGCGGGAGCAAGCCCTGCGGGAAGTTCGCTTCGTTTCTCAACCTTAGCCTGCTTCGCTAAAGATTGGGCGATTGCCTCCGCTGAAACTTTTCCCAGAGCAACAGCAACCTGAACGAACACCAGCCTCCGCACCATTCGATATAAAAAGGCGTCAGCTTGTACTTCAAAGCGCCATTCGTCCGCGTCGGTTTGCGTCCATTCCGCTTTCATCACGGTGCGCACGGTCGTGCCTCTGGGAGTGGTCGGGGAACCGAAGGCGGAAAAATCGTGCGTTCCGGTGAACCGCTTTGAAGCGTCTGCAAGGGCAACACCATTAATCACGGGCCATACCCGCCAGGCAAAGCGTTCGCGAATGGGGTCACGGATTGGCTGGCAAAATAATTTATAACGATAACAACGTGAGCTCGCATCGAAACGCGGGTGGAATTTTGCATGAGTCACCCGCGCATTTCGCACAGCCATGTCGGCGGGCAAAGAAGCGTTCAATGCTCGGACGAGGTCTTCCTCAGGGTGAGACCAGTCAAGGTCAAACGAAGCAACCTGACCCGTCGCGTGAACGCCCGTGTCCGTCCGCCCGGATAGGATGACCGAGCGTCCCGTCCATCCCATTTTGTGAAGGGCTTTTTCGAGTTCGCCCTGCGTCGTCCTGCGTTTCACCTGCCGCTGGCTTCCGAAAAAGTTCGTACCGTCGTAGGCAAGAGTCAATTGGTAACGTGCCATTATTGTAGTAGCGACTTTAGTCGCTCAGAAGAACGGCTAAAGCCGTTACTACTTTATTCTTCAACCAATTCCAAAATCACCATCTCAGCCGAATCGCCCATGCGAGGACCAAGTTTCAACATGCGAGTGTAACCGCCGTTGCGGGTGGCAAAGCGCGGGGCGATTTCATCGAAGAGACGTTTGATGAGCTGGTTATCTCCCAGCTTGGAGATTACCAGTCGCCGCGCATTTACTTTATCCGTATCGCTGCCCTGCGCGCTGTTGCGTGCAATCGTAATGAGGCGTTCAGCTTCGCCGCGTATTGCCGAGGCTTTTGCACGCGTGGTCTGGATACGCTCGTGCGTGAAAAATTGTTTGATAAGATTGCGGCGAAGCGCCAGGCGCGCGCCTGTTGTTCGCCCAAGCCTGTAACCTGATACTTGATGTCGCATTGCAAATTACTCCACGGTACTCGTTTCGTCCTTCATGTAGCCCTTTTCGCGCATTTTCTGGCGTAACTCATCGAGACTCTTCTCGCCAAAATTGCGGATGGACATGACCGCCGTCTCACCTTTTTCGAGTAGATCGAGCACATCGCCTACGGTGGTGATCCCTGTCCGCTTGAGCGAATTGAAAACACGCACGGAAAGATCAAGGGATTCCACAGGCGTATCAGCCAGTTCGCTGGTCAGGCGGCTGCCGCCCGCTTCCTTTTCAATGGAAATTGTTAGTGTCTCTTCACTGACTCCCGCGATATAGCGCAGGTGATCAATGACAAGTTTCGCGGCAGTGCTCAAGGAACGTTCGGGAGAAATTGTCCCGTCGGTCCAAATCTCCAGGGTGAGCTTATCGAAATTGGTGCTTTGACCTACGCGAGCAGACGTCACTTCCCAATTGACGCGCTTGACCGGGCTATAGATGGCGTCAATCGGCAATTCGCCGATAGGCATGTGCCCACTGCGCTCGTTGGCTGGCGAATATCCACGCCCGCGCTCCACCGTGAACTCAAGATCGAGTTTGGTCTTGGGGCTATCCACTGTAAAGAGGTAAAGTTCAGGATTGACAACCTCCACCTCGGCCGGCGCGATAATGTCTGCCGCAGTCACCGTCCCTTCGCCGCGTACCTCCAGATGCATGCGGGTGCTATCCACGCCGTCAAGTTTCAGGCGCAATTGCTTAACTTGCAACGTTACCTGAATGACATCTTCGCGGACGCCGGGAATCTCACTGAACTCATGCAGCACATCCGCGATGCGGATGGATGAAACAGCAACACCTTCCAATGAAGAAAGGAGAACGCGACGTAGCGCGTTGCCTAATGTCACTCCGTAGCCGCGCTCAAGAGGGCTGATAACAAATTTACCGTAGTTCCGAGCTTCAGCCTCACGCTCGATTTTCGGCATAACCATATTCGTGATACCCGTCACGGCTCACCTCTCCCTGTAATATAAACAGTATAAACATCGCCGGCTGGTACGCCGACACAAGCAAAACCGACTACTAGCGTGAGTAGTATTCGACGATCAGCTGTTCGTTCAAAATGCCGTCGATTTCAGCGCGTTCAGGAAGACGCTGAAGGGCGCCAGACAACTGCTTCGCGTCGCGATCTAACCAACTAGGTGAGGTGCGGGCATCCGCCATATCACCCAGTATCTTGAAATATTCCAAGGCGCGCGATCCATCACGCACGGCAACTGCATCACCCTCCCTAAGAAGCATGGATGGCACATCCGTGCGGCGGCCGTTCACAGTGAAGTGACCGTGAGTCACCAGCAAACGCGCCTGCGCGCGGCTGGTGGCAAACCCGAGACGGAAGACAACGTTATCCAGACGCGACTCAAGGATTTGCAGTAAATTCAGACCCGTCAGACCGCGACGCTGGAGCGCGACTTCATAATAACGTCGGAACTGGCGCTCCAAAATGCCATAGACGCGGCGGGCGCGCTGCTTGGCGCGCAACTGCCGCAAATAATCAGACTCGCGGCCTGTGCGATTTCCGCCGCTGCGGCTGCCTGTACGTCCATGCTGGCCGGGCGCGAAACTGCGTCTCTCGAACGCGCATTTCGGCGAAAAACAGCGATCACCTTTGAGGTAGAGCTTTTCGCCTTCGCGCCGGCAAAGTTTACAAACCGGACCAAGATGCTTCGACATAGATTACTTTCCTATTATTCAATTTTTACACGCGCCGCTTTTTTGGCGGACGACATCCATTATGCGGAACCGGCGTAATATCTGCAATTGAGCGGACTTTCAGCCCCATTGCCTGCACTGCCCGAATTGCGTTTTCGCGCCCGGGCCCAGGACCCTTGACAAACAGTTCAACTTCCTGAATTCCCAATTGCTGGGCGGCTTTGATGGCTTGTTCGGCTGCAAGCCGCGCCGCAAATGGCGTGCTTTTGCGCGAGCCTTTGAAACCAGCCGAACCGGCGCTTCCCCATGCAACCGTATTACCTTCCGTATCAGTAACGGTGACAATCGTATTGTTGAAGGATGCAAAGATATGCACCTGCCCGGAGGACAAGGCGCGCCTCGTTTTTTTGGCGCCTGCAGTGCGGCGCGTGGAACGTACGCTTTGAGCCATGGTTTCTCCAAACTCCTATTTCTTCGCGCCGCGGCGGCGTCCGCGCCCGGCGACTGTCTTTTTGGTACCCTTGCGAGTACGGGAATTCGTGCGTGTCCGCTGACCGCGAACGGGTAAATTACGGCGATGACGCATACCGCGATATGACCCGATCTCGATCAGGCGCTTAATGCTCATTTGAACTTCGCGGCGCAAATCACCTTCCACCTTGTAATTCTTGCCAACGTACTCGCGGATCGCAGCGACATCAGCCTCGGAAAGGTCCTTCACTCGTGTATCAGGATTGATCCTTGTATGAGACAGGATTGCATGCGCGCGAGTCGGCCCTATCCCAAATAGATAGGTTAAGCCAACTTCCACCCGCTTATTGCGGGGCAGATCGACACCTTCAATTCTCGCCATGGTTTAACTATCCCTGTCGCTGTTTATGCTTTGGATTTTCGCAGATGATGAACACTCTGCCTTTGCGCCGAATGATTCTGCATTTGACGCAGCGTTTCCGTATTGACGGTGAAACTTTCATGATAAAGCTCCTCACAACCTTCTATTTATTACATAGCCAAGTTTTTGATTATACACGTTCGTCTTTCTTTCGTCCAGTTTGCGCAAAACAAAATGCGACAGATCATGGAACAGTCAGGATGAGAGGTTCTCCTTCGGTGACAGCCACAGAGTGCTCGAAGTGCGCTGTCAATGATCCATCGGCAGATACCACTGTCCATTGGTCTGGCAGAACGCGCGTCTCTGCTGTTCCGACAAGGACCATCGGCTCGATGGCGATGGTCATGCCTGCTTTAAGAGGCATTCCAGAGCCAGGCTTGCCATAATTCGGCACTTGCGGCCCTTCGTGCATTTGCCTGCCGACGCCGTGACCTGTGTATTCGCGTGTCACATAAAAGCCGCGGCTTTCGACATAATTTTGTATCGCCGCAGAAACGTCGCCGGTGCGATTGCCCACGCACATTTTTTCAATGGCCGCGTTCAGCGCGCCTTGCGTGACTTCAAGTAGTTTCCGTGCTTCGGGAGATATCTCTCCCACCCCGGCGGTAAATGCCGAATCTGCAACCAGACCTTCCAGAACTGTCCCGCAATCAATCGAGACGATATCGCCGGCTTTCAGTTTGCGCGCTTTGCTCGGAATGCCATGAACAAGTTCCTGGTTGATGCTTGCCGTGATCGAAGTCGGAAATGGCGGGCGACCATACCCTTTGAACGGCGATACACATCCGTGTTTCCTTAGCACTTCCTCAGCAGCCGCGTTGAGGTCGGCAGTGGAAATCCCGGGTCTGATACGTTCTCTTACAGCGGCCAGTACACTGGCATTGATGCGGCCCGCTTCACGCATAACCTTCAGTTCAGCCGGATTCTTGATGTGGATTTGGCGCGCCCAACTCATACGCTTATTTCTTTAATGCAATCATCAAGGCTTGAGTTACCTGCTCAATGGATTGCACCCCATCAATTTCAACTAATTTACCGTGATCCCGATAATGGGATATTAATGGCGAACTCTGGTCCAGGTAGACTTGGATGCGGTGTTTCACAGTCTCAGCCTTATCGTCGTCACGCTGGTAAAGTTCGGACCCGTCGAAATCGCACTTGCCGGTTTCTTTCGGCGGATGCGATTTTCCATTAAAGATATGCCCACTTGCGCGGCATGTCCAACGGTTGCTTAATCGTTGAACAAGCACATCCTCGGCAACGGTAATGACCGGCACAGCGTCAACCTGACCATTGAATTCTGCCAGCATGGACTCAAGCGCATCAGCCTGTGTCGGGGTGCGGGGAAAACCGTCTAAAATGGCGCCAGCTTTACAGTCCGGACGACCGAGACGTTCTCGTATCATTGCAATCGTCACGTCATCCGGGACCAGTTCTCCTCGGGTCATATAGGTTTGAGCAAGATTGCCAAGTTCAGTATGATTCTTAAGGTTCTCACGGAACAAATCGCCCGAGGATATATGGGCAAGCCCGGTCCTTTTAGATAATATCTCAGCCTGCGTACCTTTGCCAACACCGGGGGGACCGAGGAGAACAATGAAGGTCGCCATGAACACTCCTAGCTGATCAGCAGTTTTTCCTGATAGCCGTGCAATTTTAGTTCGGCCTCGATATTCATAAACGTGTCGCGAACAACGCCTACAACAATAAGCAATCCCGATGAAGTCACCAGGAATAGGCCTGCCGAGTTTGAAGCGGCGGGCAATATCAATTGCAAAAGGAATGGCATGATCGCCACCAGTCCCAGCAACAACGCGCCTGGTAAAGTGATGCGGCTTTGAATACGACTCAAATATTTTTGTGTCGCTGCGCCGCTGTGCACGCCGGGAATTTGCGCCCCGGATTTCTTCAGGTTATCGCCATAGTTCTGTTGTTCAAAGATCACTGTGGTATAGAAATAGGTGAAGACCACTACCATCAGGAAATACAAGACCCAATACCCCCATGAATTTGTGCCGGCGGCATTAAAGAAATTTTGGACACTGGTTGAGAACGCGCTTATCCATGCGGTTTCTGACCGGACAAAATAACTTGCGATAATAGCCGGGAATTGCAATATGGCGCTGGCAAAAATAAGCGGGATCATCCCGGAAAGGTTGACCATCAACGGCAAAATTGGCTGGGGCATCTTGACCTGCTTACCGCGCTGGATCGCATAAAAGACCTGGCTCTTATGAGGATACATGATCGGCACATTGCGGCGTCCCTGTTGAACGTAGACAATCGCAAGAACTGTCAGGACAATGACGACAATCATGACTATCAGCAAAGTCCAGCGATTCTGTTCATCCAGCCAAAGGGACTGAATATTAGTGGGAATCTGCGACACAATCCCCGCAAAAATGACGAGGGAAAGTCCCTGGCCGCGAATACCGTATTCCGAGATTAGTTCTCCCAGCCAGATCGCAAACATGGTTCCAGCAGTCATTACCAACAGAGTGGTAACCGAGGCCAACCATAAGTCGGCGGTAAAGCCAAAGTCGATAACCGGCTGTTGAGCGAGTGAATTGACTATATTAATCTGACCAATCGCCGAAAGCATTGCCATTGGAACGCATAGATAATAGGTCCACTTCTCCATCCAGCGGCGGCCTTCGCGCTGATCTTCCTGCATACGGCGCTGCAGCGCGGGAATAATTGGGATCAGCAATTGCAGTATGATCTGCGCAGTGATGTAGGGATAGACTCCCATTGACAAAATGGAAAAACGACGGATCGTCCCACCGGAAAGCAGGTTGAGGAAGCCCAGGAAACCACCCGAGCCTCCCTGCCCCTGGAAAAAGGTAGCGAGCGCCTCGCGATTAACACCGGGAGCCGGAATATTCGCCGCGATGCGGAACAACATCAAAATGCCGAGTGTAATAAGCAATTTTTTTCGAATATCTTCCGAGCGCCATAAAAAACGCCATGCCGATTGTTTCTTTTCAGGCATTGTAAAATCCTCTCAAATCAAACTAACCAATCAATTCTACGGTGCCACCGGCTTTTTCGATCTTTGTTTTGGCGCCAGCGCTGACACGATGCGCGCGCACTTTGAGCGCCACCGTCATTTCACCGCGTCCTAAAATAACAACCGGATTACGCGAGTCTCGCAACAGGTGGGCTTTCTCTAGCGCATCAGGGGTGACCTCAGAATCGGCTTTGAAAGACTCGGTCAATTGATCCAGGTTGACCTCGTTGTACTCCACCTGGTTCCGCGGAGTAAATCCCTGTCCTCGCATAAATGGCAGGCGGCGATAGAACGGCAGGTTGCCGCCCTGACGATAGGCTTTGCCTCCTGAACCGGAGCGCGAGCCCTCGCCTTTGGTGCCGCGCCCGGCTGTCTTCCCCTGCCCCGCGGAAATGCCGCGCCCGACGCGTTTTCGATTCTTTTTGGAGCCCGGATTGGGCGCAAGATCGTGAAGTTTCATCTTTCTTCCTACTCTTCGACCTGAACCAGGTGAATGACTTTTTGGATCATCCCGCGCAAAGCCGGGTTATCCTTGTGTTCAATGGTTTGATGCATACGGCGAAGACCGAGAGCCAGAACGGTTGCCTTTTGATCCTTGGGATAACCAATCGAACTGCGGACCAGGGTAACGCGTATCACTTTGCCGACAGTGTCATTTTTAGGCATGTTGCTTCCTCCGTTCCCAGAATGGCAGGAGATCCTTCACGTTTTTGCCGCGGCGGGCGGCTTCTTCTTGGGGCGACTTCAACTGTCCAAGCGCGTCGAAGGTCGCCTGAACCACGTTCAAGACATTGGCGCTGCCCTGGGATTTTGTTAAAATATCGCGCACGCCCGCCACTTCAAGCACTGCGCGCACGCCACCTGCGGCAATAACGCCTGTGCCGGGAGAAGCAGGTTTCAGCATCACGCGCGCGCCGGCGATCTTCCCCAACACTTCATGGGGAATGGTCGTGCCTGCCAGGTTGACAACCCGCATATTCTTGCGGGCGCGCTCCGAAGCCTTTCGCATCGCGTCCGGCACCGCATTTGCCTTGCCAACACCCATCGAGATGGTGCCTCGCTTATCGCCAACAACCACGGTAACGCGAAATTGAAAGCGACGGCCGCCTTTTACAACTTTTGCAACGCGGGCGATTTCGATCACGCGCTCCTCGAACTGATCCTGCGCTTCAAAATTCTGTTGTTCAGCCTTTTTTTCGTATTCTGCCATTTCTTTCTCCAATTAAACCTAAAATTGCAAGCCGCCTTCGCGTGCGCCGTCTGCCAGCGCCTTGATACGCCCGATATAACGATAGCCGCCGCGGTCAAAAACAACTGCCTGTATGCCCTTATTCCTGGCGCGCTCGGCAACTGCCTGGCCAATCAATTTAGCCTGTTCGGATTTTTTCAAACCCTTTATTTTCTCACGCAGGTCACGATCCACCGTTGAAGCGGATACCAATGTATGACCCGCGTGATCGTCAATCACCTGCGCGTAAATTGCAGACAGACTCCGAAAGACGTTCAGACGCGGACGTTCGGCTGATCCCATTAAATTTTTGCGCACGCGTACGTGACGTCGCATCCGCGCAACAGAGCGAGAATTATTTGCCATGGCTTACTTGGCTCCTTTCCCGGCCTTACCAGCTTTCCGGCGGATCTTTTCACCGGCATAACGAATGCCCTTGCCATGATATGGCT
Source organism: uncultured Anaerolinea sp. (assembly GCA_964543585.1). Taxonomy (GTDB): domain Bacteria; phylum Chloroflexota; class Anaerolineae; order Anaerolineales; family Villigracilaceae; genus Defluviilinea. The sequence goes on from CAZIYY010000118.1 coordinate 9,312, forward strand.
CTGGGGGGCGAACACCGCGAATCTCCGCTGCAGTTTGGCCCACCACCTCGCGGTCATAACCGAGTACCTTGATCTGGCGGGTTTTCAGTTCTACTTCAAATGAAATACCGGTCGGCGGCTCCACCTTCACAGGATGTGAATATCCTACAAACAATGCCAGGTCCTTTCCCTGCATTTCAGCGCGGTAACCTACGCCCTCAATTTCAAGAACGACCTCAAAACCAGAACTGACGCCGCGTACCATGTTCGCGATGACGGCCCGCGTCGTGCCATGCAAGGCGCGTTCGGCGGGATGGTCGGACTTACGCGTGACCACCACCTGGCCATTGTCCAATGCGATACCGATCAGCCCTGAAAAGGTTCGCCTCAGTTCGCCTTTCGGTCCTTTGACGTGGACATCCGAGCCCTGTACATTGACTTGTACACCGCCCGGAACTGCCACTGGTAAACGTCCAATGCGAGACACTTAATACCTCCAGCCTTCTACCATACCTTGCATAAGATCTCGCCGCCCACGCCCAACTGTCGGGCGCGAGCGCCGGTCATAACACCCTTGGGGGTTGAAAGAATGGCAACACCAATTCCCGAAAGCACCCAGGGGATATCCTGCTTCTTGGTGTAAACTCGTCGTCCGGGTTTGCTGACACGCTCGATCCCGGAAATTACCGAACGGCGGGCGCGCCGTTCGCCCACGTATTTGATTTTCATACGCAACACCCTCTGGATTGATTCTTCGGTTTCAACGAGTTCAAATCCCTCAAGATAGCCTTCATCCTTCATGATCTTGGCGATCTCGACTTTGAGTTTGGAACTTGGCATTGCGACCAAAGCATGACCGGCCATCACGGCATTGCGGATGCGGGTCAACATATCAGCGATAGGATCAATAACAGTCATACGATTACCTCTACCCGGTTACCATGAAGATTTTACGACACCAGGAATTTTGCCCTCTAATGCCAGTTCACGAAAACAAATTCGGCACAGACCAAAACGGCGGATAAACCCACGCGGGCGGCCGCAACGGATACAGCGATTCCGTACCTGACTCGCATATTGCCGGCGGGCTTCGCGATATTGCATACATTTCTTCGCCATAATTTACACTTCCTTCTTGCTGAACGGCATGCCGAGCAACTGTAGCATGACGCGTGCCTGGTCATCGTTTTTGGCGGTGGTCACAATGGTGACCTCCATGCCGCGCAGTTTGTCAATTTTGTCGTACTCGATCTCCGGAAAGATCAACTGATCACGCAAGCCCAGCGTGTAGTTGCCGCGGCCATCGAAGGCATTCGCGGATACGCCGCGAAAATCGCGGACACGCGGGAGCGCGGTGTTCATCAAACGGTCAAGGAAAGCCCACATGCGGTCGCCGCGCAGGGTAACTTTGGTCCCAATCAAACGGCCTTCGCGTAGTTTGAAATTGGCGATACTCTTACGTGCCTTTGTCATCACCGGTTTCTGACCCGCGATGGTGGTCAGGTCAGACACAGCGGCTTCGAGTGACTTGGGATTATCCATAGCCTCGCCCATGCCAATGTTAACCACAACCTTACTAATACGAGGTGCCTGCATAATGTTTTTGAGGTCGAATGCCTTACGCACGGCAGGCACAACTTCCTGGTTAAATCTTTCTTGCATTCTATTCATTGTCAATTACTCCGCCGCTAATCAATTAGCGCCTGGCAGTTTTTGCAGACGCGGCGCGCGCCATCGTCATCGCGTTGAACGGCGACGCGAGTTGGCTCACCGCACTTCGGGCAGACCAGCATCACGTTCGAGATGTCGATCGGCGCCTCGAACTGGATGCGGCCCGGGTTAATGTTACGGCCCGCCTGCGTCTGCACCTGCTTCTGGTGTTTGGTGCGGATGTTCACTCCCTGAACAACCACACGACGATCTTCCAATAACACATTGATAACTTCACCTTGTTTGCCCTTGTCTTCCAGGCGTCCACTGATGATCTCTACTTTGTCGCCTTTGCGAATCTTAACTTTCATATGAATAAACTCCTCAGCCTACAGCACTTCGGGAGCCAGTGAAACGATCTTCATAAAACCCTTTTCACGAAGCTCCCTCGCGACGGGACCAAAAATACGAGTGCCTTTGGGATTCAGCCCGTCGGCATCCAGAAGCACCGCTGCATTGTCATCAAAACGGATGTAAGAACCGTCTTCGCGGCGCCATTCCTTTGAACAACGCACAATCACGGCGCGCACTTTTTCGCTTTTCTTCACGCCGCCCTGCGGCGAGGCTGATTTCACCGAGGCAACCACCACGTCACCGATGCTTCCATATCTGCGGGTGGAGCCACCTAGCACATGAATGACGAGCAATTCACGCGCGCCGGAATTATCAGCGACCTTGAGACGGGACTCATGCTGAATCATGGCTTATTCCTCAACCTTCAACTCAGCGACCCCGCTATCAGCGGTGCGAATCTCATGCTTGACAATGCTTTCTACAACCCAGCGCTTATCACGCGAAAGCGGGCGGGACTCGACAATCTGAACCTTATCGCCGATCTGGCAGCCAATTTCATCATGGGCCTTCACGCGTTTGCTGGAATGTACGACCTTGCGATACAACGGGTGGCGGAACACGCGTGTGATCTCCACCACGACCGTCCTGGTCATTTTGTTGCTGGTTACAACGCCCGTTATGCGACGACGATTATTCATGCTTCACCTTCTGGGACTTCAGCCGCCAACTGTTCACGCAGGATGGTTTCCATACGAGCGATATCACGGCGGAGAATACGCAAGCGACTGGGATCCGTCAACTGACCGCTTACCTGCTGAAAGCGAAGCCTCATCACTTCATCGCGTTTATCCACTATTTTCTTTTGGATTTCTCCCGCGGCAAGATCGCGCAACGCGACGGGTTTCATTTCCTTATCTTTCATGCCTGCTCTCCTGCATCATGTCGCGCGACAATCTTGGTCTTGATGGAAAATTTATACTGGGCATTCTTGAGCGCCTGCAATGCAGTTGCCGCATCCAGGCCCCCAACCTCGAACATAATACGGCCCGGCTTGACAACTGCCACGTAATACTCAACATTCCCTTTCCCTGAACCCATGCGAGTTTCGGGCGGTTTGTGAGTGTACGGCTTGGCTGGGAAAATGCGAATCCACACTTTGCCGCGGCGCTTCATTTCGCGGACGATGGTTCTGCGCGCCGCTTCGATCTGCCGCGCGGTCACCCAGCCCGGTTCCAGCGCCTGCAAGCCGAATTCACCGAAGGACACTTCAGCGCCGCGCAAGGCTTTGCCTGTCATTCGGCCGCGCATTTGCTTGCGCCACTTTACACGTTTTGGCATCAACATATCACTACCTCTTCAAGAGACAACATCTGTATGCGGCTATTCGCTCACGTACACGCCTTCAGTCGCCTCCGCCTTTTCTTCAGTTTCGGGGACAGCCTCGCCCTTGTAAATCCACACTTTCACGCCAATCTGGCCGTACGTTGTGCCGGCTTCAGTCCTTGCAAAATCCAAATTCGCGCGCAATGTTTGCAGGGGAACGCGGCCATCACGCAGCCACACAACGCGGGACATTTCCGCGCCGCCCAAACGGCCTGCCACCATGATCTTGATGCCCTGTGCGCCCTGACGCATTGCCTGCTGGATTGCGCGCTTCATTGCCCGGCGATAGGCAATACGGCGCTCAAGTTGATCAGCCACGTTGCGCGCCACCAGCATGGCATCTGTGTCGGGGGTGCTGATTTCCTTGATATCAAGGTCCACCTTTTTGCCAACGAGCGCCTCGAGAGCGTGACGAATCTTTTTCACACCCTCGCCTTTACGGCCAATCAAGATACCCGGCTTTGCAGTGTGGATGGCAACGCGGATCTTGCCGGGATAGCGTTCAACTTCCACACGCGACACACCAGCCTTGCCGTTCTTAATGGTATCAGGCAATTCCTTGCGAAGCCTGCGCACGTCAGCGCTTTTTGCCGCGCCGCCTTTGGAATCAATTCCCATTAACAAACTGCGAATGGCAAAATCCTGGTGCAGGTGCTGACGATATTGCGAACCTTCGGCAAACCAGCGGCCCTGCCAGCTTTGATTAATGCCAAGGCGCATACCGATCGGATGAACTTTACGACCCATAATTTCTCCTTATTTCCAGGTTACGTCCCGCGCTCACGCAAGACGACAGTGATGTGGGAATTGCGGCGAAGTATCGGCTTGAATCGGCCGCGCGCGCCGAAGCGACGCCATTTGCGCGTGGGCGCTTCGTCAGCAAAGATCTTTGAGACAAACAGATCGTCGCGGCTGACTCCATAGTTCTCCTCTGCATTCGCCACAGCCGAAGCCAGCAATTTGCGAATGGGTAATGCCGCCGCTTTATGAACGAAGCGGAGCATTTCCAACGCATCATTCGCATTCCTGCCGCGCACCAGATCAACCACAAGCCGAACCTTCTGGGCAGACATCGGGAGGAAACGTAAATGTGCCTGAATATCATGCATGATTTACTCTCCTCATGCCTTTGCCGCTGCTGGCGCGGCTTTCTCGGCAGCCATGTGACCGCGGAAGGTGCGCGTCGGGGCGAACTCGCCCAAACGATGGCCGACCATGTTTTCGGTAATATAGATCGGGACGTGGCGGCGTCCATCGTGGACAGCGATGGTGTGTCCAACCATTTGCGGGAAGATCACACTGGGGCGACTCCACGTGCGCACCACCTTCTTCTCGCCCTTCTGGTTCATCGCTTCAATTCTTTTCAAAAGTTTGGGCTCGATGAACGGGCCCTTTTTCAATGATCTTGACATAACGTCCTCTATATCGTTTAACGATTCTTCTTACTGCGACGGCGCACAATGTACTGGTCTGTTTTCCTGTTACGACGGGTCTTATAACCCAGGGTGGGCTTACCCCATGGACTTTTCGGGCCTGGCAAGCCGATTGACTGACGACCCTCGCCGCCGCCGTGAGGATGATCACGCGGAGACATCGCGGAACCGCGTACAGTCGGACGAATACCCTTATGACGATTGCGACCCGCCTTTCCAAGCTTGACGTTTCCATGATCAAGATTTCCAACCTGACCAATGGTCGCGTAACAAACCTGGCGGATCAAACGAACTTCGCCTGAAGGCATACGCACCTGTGCAAAATCGCCTTCTTTTGCGAGCAACTGCGCTGCGCCGCCAGCAGAACGAACCATCTGACCGCCGCGTCCTTCCTTGATCTCAATATTATGGATCAACGTGCCGACCGGGATATTCGAAATTGGAAGCGCGTTTCCCGAGCGGATTTCGGCTCCCGCTCCAGCCATAACTGTATCGCCGACTTTGAGGTCCACCGGCGCCACAACATAACGCTTCTCGCCATCCGCGTAGTGCAAAAGGGCAAGGCGGGCCGTGCGGTTCGGGTCATACTCGATCGCGGCTACTTTTGCGGGGATGTCGCGCTTGTCACGCTTGAAATCCACAAGGCGAATAAAACGGCGATGTCCGCCACCGCGGTGTCGAACGGTGACACGTCCGTAGGCGTTGCGTCCACCGCTCTTGCGCAACGGCACAAGCAGGGAACGCTCCGGCTTGGACTTGGTGATCTCTTCAAAGGTGTGGCCGGTCATCCCACGCGTGCCAGGGGTTACCGGTTTATATTTTTTTACTGCCATCACTGCACCCCTTCAAATATCTGAAGTGTCTGGCCCTCAGCCAGAGTAATAATTGCCTTCTTGTGTCCAGTCTTGCGAACAAGCAAGCGGCGGCTACGAAGGCGGCGGCCGCGCTTGGCAGGCGTATTCATAATATTCACGCTTACAACCTTCACGTCATAAAGCGTCTCAATTGCATCTTTAACCTGTGTACGCGTGGCGGTATCTGCAACGACAAAGGAATACTGATTCAATTTTCCCGATTGATAGCTGGATTTTTCGGTTACCAGTGGGTGGCGAAGGATATCGTAAATTGTTAACATTCTCTGCTCCTATCCCAGGTTCGCCACAAGGGCATCCAAAGTTTTCACTGACAATACCAACTTGTCATATCCGAACAAATCGCGAATATTCAGATAACCTGCCAGCAAGATTTTTGCATCGGCAAGATTATCGGTTGAACGCATGACCATTTCATAAACCTGGTCTTTTTCGGGGAGGACGACCAACGCCGTCGATTTACCAACAAGATTCTTAAGGGTGTCAGCCATTACACGGGTCTTTGATTCGGAGAGAGAAATCTCCTCCACGACTACCACACCAGATTCGGCAGCCTTTGCTGACAGGGCTGAGCGTAGGGCCGCCTGGCGCATTTTCTTGGGCATGCGCTGTTCATAACTGCGAGGATGCGGCGTATGGATACGTCCACCGCCCACCCACTGCGCTGCGCGGCGGGATCCCTGACGGGCACGGCCCGTGCCCTTTTGCTTCCACGGTTTTGCGCCGCCACCTGCGACTTCGCCTCGCACCTTTGTCTCATGGGTGCCGAGCCGAGCATTCGCCATCTGGCGCACATAAGCCTGGTGCATCAAATCCACATTGATTGGGGCTTCGAAGATCGCCGAGGGAAGTTCTACCTCGCGCATCTTCTTGCCTTCGATATTCAACACGTCAACTTTCATGGTTACCTTGCTCCAGTTTCCTCAGCGTCATTGCTTTCGCGCTTCCTTGATAACGACCAGTCCGCCTTTTCCTCCTGGCACTGCCCCGCGAATGCCGAGCAAATTACGCTCAATATCCACCAGCACCACCTTCAAGGCCTGGACGGTGACACGCTCGTTGCCCATGCGACCGGCACTGCGCGCGTTCTTGAACACGCGGCCTGGCGTCGTACCGGCACCGCGTGAACCGGGCGCGCGATGACGGTCAGATTGACCGTGAGTCTTTTTTCCACCTTTGAAATGATGGCGTTTTACTACACCTGCAAAACCTTTACCTTTGCTCGTCCCAATTACATCCACATTCTCACCAATAGCAAAGATTTCGACGGT
>CAZIYY010000119.1:0-1141 GCA_964543585.1 uncultured Anaerolinea sp.
AATGTCAAAACGCTCTCTTTTGCCCCTCGCTATCTGACAACCTTTGCGTGCACACAAAATACCCCGCCTCACGGCGGGGTCAGTGTAGTCGAGCTCACTTCGTGCGGGCAAACAGGATTCGGATCAGTTGAACGGTGGACCATCCAAGCATGCCATAGACCGCGATCGCGATCAGATCATGAAATTCGAATATGCTTCCATTCAGGGCGATGACACGGATCAGGCCCTGAAATATGGACAGGAATGGCTCGCTGGTGCTGTAGATCAATTCAGCGAAAGGATGTGCCGGGTTGGCAGCCATCAGTTTGAGCAGGAATCGCGTACAGATCAAACTATTGAGCAAGCCGACGCCGAAAAGAATTAACCCGGTGACTCGTTGCAGGATTTCCTGATTGACATTTGCCGGCTCTATGTATAGAGGTCGACCTGTGATGGACCGAACACGGCCCGTATCGGTAATCTGACTCATCTCATACTCCTTTCTTTAGTCTGAGACAAAATCGGTGAACCGCAGTTTCCTGAGGTCTTATTTGTATAACGATCAGAGGGAATGCTCATTGTGAATGATGCGAGTCGAAGTTACTTCATTCGGGAGAACAGAATCCACAACAACTGGACGATAACCCATCCGATCAGCGCGTAGACGGCAATGGCTATCAGGGAGAAGAATTCGATCTCGATTCCCTCAAAAGAGGGGGTACGCGTGAGACCCTGGAACATCCACAGGAATGGTGATGTGATGAAATAGACCAAGCTCGCAAAGGGATTCGCAGGGTTGGCAGCCATCAGTTTAAGCAGGAAACGCAAGCCGATGAGGCCGTTGAGTACGCCGAATCCCAACTGGATCAAACCCGTGATACGCCGCAGGGTTTCCTCACCGATCACGAAAACCTGCAACGTGGAAGTTCTGCCTGTGGTCGACTTCATACGTCCGGTATCACTTAATTGACTCATCCTAATCTCCTTTCTTTAGTCCGTGTCAAAACTGGTTGACCGCAATGATTTGCGGTCCTTTTATATTGTTTAACTACAGAGAATTAAAAGGCTATTAAGGATGTATGAAATTCCCATGAAGTAAAATAGGAATCTTGGGTGAGTTAGCCTGCAAAATTTGTGAAATCAGCTGAGCAGTTTTTCTGTG
>CAZIYY010000119.1:1151-16139 GCA_964543585.1 uncultured Anaerolinea sp.
GAGACTCTGCCGATGGAAGTTGTAGCTGTTTCGACAATTCTGAAAACGAAGTTCTGAAAGTTCCACTGGATAGTATCGACCCTGACGCTTCAAAATGAATGATTTTCCAGTGGCAGGTATCGAAAAGAAAATCCCCTCGTTCCCAGTGGAGCGAGGGGATTTGATGCAATACAACTTGGTATTATGCGTGTTCGACGCGCGGTTTGGCAACATTGACTTTGAGCAAGTTATCGCCCATGGAATAGGTATTGAACATGCTGATCGCCTTATCTGCATCAGCCTGTGTGGGCATTGACACGAAAGCGAAGCCTTTCGACAAGCCGGTACCCTTGTCTTTGACGAGTTCCACTGAAGAGACGGCTCCGGCTTGCGCGAACAGGGTATTGATTTCATCCTGCGTGGTCGACTTGGCCAGGTTTCCTACATAAATTCTAACATCCATTTTATTACTGCTTTCTCCGGCAGGGCCGGGAATAAAAATGACCGCAACCCTATAAGTGGGTCGGCGGCCAAAGGTACGACAGAGATCCAGTTATTTATTACTCATTCAGTGTAACACAGTTTCCATCCGCAGACGGGGCAATAAATTTCCATGATCCGTGGACATAATCCTGTCACCGGCGTTTCTTCGGAATGGTTTGTTTCATCACGCGGAGAAAAGTTCCCGGCGCAAATAATGCCGTTAGGGGTTTGATCAGTTGATTGACGGCGTTGAACTCTATCTATACTGTGCTGTCAACTACCATCGCGTCCAGCACCTCGCCAGTGTGCCAGCGCCCAAACCAATCATCCCTGCGTGCGGGGAATCAAAACCCCGCCATGAAGCGTGGATCAAATCTTTCAGTGATATGAATTATGAAGCCTTCATTTCCTCATAACGGACATGCATATCCATAACATACGTTTCCACATCCCCGAGATGTTCATAGGATTCGGTTTGTTGGACAAAAGATTTTTTGTCAGTTTGCATACGTTCCAAGCCCTGATTCGTGAACAGCGCATAACCCTTCCAGCCCATGGACTCAGCGACGTGATTCTTCGCGAGCCTGTGGATCAGGTTGACGTCCGTTCCTAACAGATCCTTGATACCCGCCACTTGTTGGATAATGAAATCCCCATGATGCACCATGAACTTCAAATCGAGCGTGGGAATGGCTCGGCACGCTCGGCATTGACACATTGCTTTGCCGTATAGCTCTTCAGCCTGATCTCGAAAAGCCGCGTATGTATTGTCTATGAGTTCCAACAGGGATTTGCCGGCCGGCAGTTTGCTTTCTTCGATGTAGGCAAAGACCGCATCGCCCTCCAATTTTGAGATGGTCAACATATTACTTAATTGCTCCACGATGGCTTCCAGCAGGAACGAGAGCGCGATATCGGCATGTTCTATTTCCGTCTGCGCCACAAAGGATGTATAGCCGGAGATGTCAGCCAGCAGCAAATAACCTGTCTGCGTTTTTCGTTCCATCGCTCACTCCTCGAAAACCAATAAATCTCAAGACAGCAACACCTGCCCGCAATACTCGCATTTATCCATGCCCAGCTCAAGTGTGCCGCCGCAGTTGGGGCATTGGATCGTCTCCACCTTGATTGGGAAGCCAGCGGTTTTGAATGCGGTTTCGTTATCCGCCAAATCTCCGCGCAGGCGTTTGAGGCGAGCCAGATACGCGTCGCCTGTCACTTCGCCTGATTTGCGGAGTCGTTCCACATCCGCAATTGACTCTTTCAACATGCGGCGCTCAGCTTCAAGTGATTCTTTGCTCTTATCCTGGAAGGATACTTTCAATTCAGGCTTCTTCGGAATGGATGCAAGAATCGCCGCGATGAGCAATATCACTGCCGAGACAATTACACCCACTACCAACGGCGTATATTGAAAGCCAGGGATTGAAGTGAAATCAACTTTATTTACATCCACGCTCGAATTATCGGCAATCACAACATAGCGTTCGCCGTTCAGTTTGCCAACGTCAATACGTGTAATACCTGTGCTGTGCGAATCAAGATTGTTGCGTGTTCCGTTTTCGGTAAACACAGCGACCTTCCCTGAATCGTCGCCGATTACAGCCTCTTCTTTGCCGTCATCATTGATATCAATGCCTGAAATTTCAGTCACCTTATCAGATAGCGAACCCGACCAGATTTGCTTTGCGGTTGCGCCATCAAATGAGAATGCCCACACGCCACCGTCTTTTCCGCCAACGATAAATTCACGCGACGAAGGCTCGCCATTCAATTCCACTTCGCGGATTTCAGAAACCGCCTGTCCCATACCTTGTGTGTATAGCTGACTCCCGTCCCGCGCGTTATAGACGAAGAACGCGCCGTACTCGCCGCCCGTCAGGATTTCGCTATTCCCATCGCTATTAAAATCGAACGCGCGCATCCTCCGCAGTTGTTCTTGATTCGTGTTCCAAACAGCCTTACCCTCGCTGTCGAGGACTGCCACCGCGCCGCTATGTGACGCCGCCGCGAGATGGACAGCGCCGTTAATCCGCGCGTCATCGAGACCGCGTATCTCTTCGCTTCCAACCGAATACGACCACAGCGGCTCGCCACTCAGACTCAAAGCGAGGAGTCCACCGCTAGAATCTCCCAAAACAATTTGAGGCGCGGAAGCGAAGCGAATAACTGCGACGCGCGCGGGCAATCCAATGTTCAGACTCTGCGCGAGAGTCGAAGTCTCTCCGTTGATAATCGCATCCACCGCGTAGCCCAAATCGCCGAGATAAAAAACGACGATGTCTTCCTTGTTGTCGCCGTTCACGTCTCCGAGTGTGGTCTTGGGGTATTGATAATCCAGGCTCAATAAAACGTTCCCGCCGCCATCGAAAATTGTGACGTTGGTGGTGTTCTGAATGAAGAGTTCATCCTGATCATCGCCCATGAGGTTGATGACCTTCATGCTCTCGGCGGTGGAATAGGGCTGAGACCAAGCCGCATTGCTCCCAAATTTTTCCGCGCTCACCGCGCCGCTGAATGCGAACACACCCGATACAGCCATCACCAGACAAACCAAGACAAACGCGACCACGAACGGAATGACTTTGCGACTCATTTACGCCGCCTTTCTTTGCAGGAGGGTATAAGCAGATTGTAAAACTTGTAAAATGTTTTCATGTTCCACTTCTTCGAATGGGGAGTTTGCGACAAATGAAATGATGCCGCCCTCCGCGCTTAGTTGGCTGATGGTGAATTTGCCGATGTTCAAGCCCTGTTTGAACTTGGGGCTGGTCCGTTCGATTTTATAGACTTCAGGATTCACAGCAATCCGCACTTTCAAATCATGTTCACTGCCTTTGAACTTTTCGGGCTTCGTCTTCATCTTGCCACTGATGCGGCTGCGCTTTGTATAGGATTTTCTTTTCTTCGATTTTTGAATCGCAGAGACGCGCAGGATGTTGCCGTCATATAGTTTGGCTTTCAATGCCAGCCATTCGTCACGGAAATATTCAGTCGTGCGGTTTTGCGTATCCTTGGTTGTGCGCGCTACTTTTGTAGTTAGCAACGCGCCCGTGAGGTCGAGATGACCGAGGAAAGTGGAATTTGGTCTCAGGTCATCGCGCAGGGTGAATAGAATATCTTTTGCGCCTTTATAGCGCGGCGAGAAATCGTATAAGTCACTTTTGCGTAAGCCGCGTGCCATCACGATTGCGGCGATCCAGAGTGCAACTCCACCGGCGATAAAAATGAAGGAGGTATATTCCAGCACTAGCAATAATAAATCCACAGACATTAAACCCACGCCAGCAAAGAAAATGATCATGGGTACCCAGCGCCACTTGTCGCCTACCTTCTCGGTTTTTTGAACATCAATCTTTAACTTGTCCATTCCTTGCATGATGGATTGAGGTTTGTCTGCCAGAGTGATATATAGGGGCAGATAATCTTTTTTGCCAATACTATTTGTGGCAGGGGTGTTCCTCTTGCGGGCAGTGTTAAGCAGGTAGAAAAATATGATCAAAACAAAAACAAGTAGTATTCCACCGACACATATTAAATTCTCCATGAAGTCTCCTTAGCTCACACTAATTTTTCCGGTTTCGAGTTGCGATTGGATTGCAAGCGGGAGTCGTTCATATCCCTGCCGCAGTGCCATTTCCAAAAATTCACGGAAGCCTTCAGGTGCTTCCTGTTCCGGTTTGCTGAGGTGAACCATGACTTTTGTTTTTGCCCCATCGTATTGCAAACGGATGGTACGATAATATTCCAGACCCGCGACGAATTGCTGCACAGTGAAATAATCGAAGGGTTTCCAATCCACGACCTTATTGAAGAAATCCCCGCTTGAATGTGCGCAATGAAATTTTGAATCAAGTCTGGTACGACCGCCGAGATCGTCAATACGTTTTACATATTCCAATCCAAGCAGTGGGCCTTCGAGATCGGGCGTAGTGACCATATCCCAGATCAGTGACGGAGGGCAGGGGACTTCAATTTCCATTGCAACCCATGCGGTCTCAGGATCAACGAGGTGACCCTGGCGAGTTTGTTCCCTTTCCCAGGCGGATCCCAAATTATGTACGAGCATATTCACTTCACCAAGATGCTCATACGTCTCTGTGTGAGAAGTAAGTGGTTCGCAAAGATTGTGTAATCCTAACGCCTGTGCTGCGGCTTCTGAGAACAAGGCATAGGACTTAATCCCTGTTTGTTCGATGACTTGATTCTTCAACATGCGATGCGGCACAATCACATCCGCGCCGAGCAGTTCCTCGCGGTCTCCCAGTTTCTGAACGATGTATTCGCCGTAATGCACGCACATCTTCAGGTCGAGTTTGCCCATGTTTTTGCAAGCGCGGCACTGACAGGTAGTATTGAATTGCATCTGGCGCAACGTGTCTGAAAATACGATGTACAGGTTTTCGAGCGTTTCCAAAAAACTTTGCGGATTTACGAAACACGTTTCGGGCGTGTACATGAAAATGGCGTCGCCTCGGAAGCCTGAGATCTTCAACGGGAACTTGATGTGTTTCAACTGCACGTCGAACAGACTTTGCAGAATCTCGTGGGCGTGTTCCAGTTCCGATTCTGTCAGAAATTCGGTGTAGCCTGAAATGTCTGTGATGATGAAGTAGCCTTTGTTTGCCATTAACAAGATTTCCTCGATGGTCGAGTAGCTCTGAGCGTTTTTTTGCGAAGAGCATATCGAGACCATCAAATAACCAAATTTATTTCGCTTGTATAGTGGTCTCGATAAGGCGAACCGCTTCACAGCGCCGCCTACTCGACCACCATTATCACTTATAATCCGCTCATGCCTCGCGTGCTCTACACTGCCTTCGATATTGTACCAAGTCCCAAAGGCGCCTCTACTCATATTCTCCACAATTTGCGCGGGCTCGTCAATAGCCAATTTGACGTTCATCTCCTCACTCCGAATGACGGCTTGCTCCCAATAGAAGATCTCATCGAAGGCGCGCGCGTCACGCGTGTTACCCAAGACCTCACACAAAATTTTCTGGCGCGCGCAATCCATTTTGGCAAGGCGGTTCTCAATCATATTACGATTAATCGCAATTACGATGTCGTGCAGTATCGTAACATTTGGGATGGACTTCATCTCGCGCAGAACAAAAAACGTTTGGGCTACAAAACCCTATTTGAAGTGAACGGGCTTCCGTCCATTGAACTCAAATATCACTATCCTGGACTCGATTCGGATTTGCTCGTAAAAATAAAGGAACAGGAAATTGCGACACTTCATCTTTCGGATTCGATTATCTGTCCCTCGCATGTGACAAAGGATTACATCGCCTCGCTCGGACTTAGCAGAAAACTGGTTACTGTTATCCCGAACGGAGTCAGCCCTTCGGACTTTTCCGCGTCTCCGTTGCCAGGTCGTGAGGATCACATACCTGTTTTGCTTTATATTGGCACGCTCGCCGATTGGCAGGGGCTTGAAGTCGTCATTAAGGCGTTGCCTAAAATACTCGAACGGCAAGCCGTCCGACTCCAGATAGTGGGACGCGGACGCTCAAGGCAGAGAAAATTTCTGTCGAAGCAAATCCGAAAGTTGAGGGTTGAGGGAAGCGTGCTTGTCCAGGCGGCTGTACCTCATCACGAAGTCCCAGCATTAATTGCAGAGTCCGATATTTGTATTGCTCCATTGGGATTGAATGATCGAAATGTGACACAAGGCGCATGTCCAATCAAAGTATTGGAATACATGGCAGCGGCGCGTCCGTTGATCGCGTCGAACATGCCCATCGTACGTGAGTTGGTGCGTGAGGATGTGGACGCGTTATTGTTCTCGCCAAATGACCCCAACGATCTAGCGCGTCAAGTCTTGGCGTTATTGAATGATTTTGACTTATCGAAACGCCTGGCTGAATCTGCATCTCAACGCGCATTGACAAAGTTCACCTGGCACGAGTCGCAGAAGAAGTTGGTGAAGGTGTATGAGAAACTTCTGAAATAAATCTTCCACACAGCTGGAGATTTATCAGTTGTTCTCCGCTTGTCGTTCCTCTATCTCATCTTTTTCGGGAATATCATCGTGATACCAGTAGTCATGCTGAGACCATAACCTGCAACGGGGGCAACTCGTGTCGTGCCAAATCTTCCTACAATTCGGGCACATGCCATGTGTCGAAAAAGTATTCCAGATGTGTCCACATCCCCCTGGATGACAGATCCAGCGCGCCTGAGGCGGCGGTTCATAGCCGCATTTGGGACAATAAATTCGAGTTGTCATGCCTAAACTTTTTTGTCAATAACTTCAAATACCTTGGTCACTGCATCAGGTACAGCGCGTGGAATGCCCGTCTTCGCATCCACAAATACCCAATCTGTTTCACCTTTGACCAGAACTTTTCCATCTGACTTTCTAACAAACTCATACTTCCTCAACGACCTCACGCGGCGAATATTTTCAACCCATGTTTTGATCTCAATTTCTTCGCCAGCAAAAGCGGGAAGCAGGTATTCTATTTTATGTTCGCGCACGACCCAGGTCGCGTCTGAGCCCTGCGCTTCGATCCCGCCAATGGAGGCGTAATGCTCAACCGCGATACGCTTTCAGCGTGCATCCATTGAACATACGCCACGTTGTTGGCGTGTCCGTTTTCGTCTATGGCATTATTAGGAATTGTAAATGATCGGACATAGACTGGACTTATTTTTGGATTTATCATGGATGTCATGATATCAAATGATATTCTCGAATGTTGGCTTGCGTTTTTCAACAAAGGCTTTGATGCCCTCTTGTCCATGGGGGTGAGCGGCGCAATCGCTGATGCCCTGGCGTTCCAGTTCCAACTGTGTTTCGAGAGTGTTGTTGAACGAGTCTATAAGTAATTTCTTTGACCATGCGAAAGAATGCAGCGCTGTCTTTGCCAAATGCTTGAGCATTGCCAGCGCTTCGGTGAGTACTTCATCGTCCGAAACCACCTTCGTCACAAGTCCCCATTCCAATGCGCGGGCAGATGAGATCGGATCGTCAAAAGCCGCAATTTCCATTGCGCGTGCCAGACCGACCAAACGCGGTAATGTAAATGTCCCGCCGCCGTCGATGCTTAATCCGCTGGAGGTATATGCCTGCCGCAACACCGTGGATTGCCCCATCACGCGGAAATCACATGCCAGCGCAAGTGAAAAACCTCCGCCGGCTGCAATCCCATTGATCGCCGCAACGACAGGCTTTCCCATTCGTCGAATTTCTGCAATCGCCAGATGGAATTGTGGAGCAAGTCTGTATAAAACGGAACCTGCCTCCTCCGATTGCTGGCTAATCCATTTCAGGTCACCGCCCGAACAAAATGCTTTCCCTTTGCCAGTGAGCACAATTCCTTTGACTGAGTCCTCTGTTGCGGTGGATGCCAGTGCTTCCGTCAGCATTATCATCATATCCAGATTCAGGGCATTGTAGGCTTCTGGTCGGTTGAGGGTGATTTCCAGAATATTTTCATGTCGTTGGGTAAGAATTGAGTCGCTCATCAGAGCCTTCTCCTTTGTCAAGTTTATCGCGCCTCGCGCTTTAGAGTCCCCCAATTTCCAAGCAGGGATTCTTGCTCGGTTAATCCTTCACACTGCGCATCGAGCGCTTCATATTCTTTTTTCCATTTTGCGCGAAACTCCTCATAATTCTCTGCAGATGTCCACTTGTCTATCGTCATGTATCTTTGGGGATTTTCTTCGTCGCGCAATAATTCGGTTCCAATATAGCCTGCCTCTTTTTTGAACAACTCCGCCCACGCGCCGCCCGCCCCATAAATATTTTCAAATTCATCCAGGCGTTCTGCCTTTACGCGATATTCCCACATAACCACATACATAAATATTTACTTCGTCTGATCGGCGTTGCGCCAGTACCAAAACGTTGCGAAGAGTCCAATGACGCCTGCCAGGACCACAAGGACATAACTATGCGTTCCCAGTTGCTCTGCACGCGGACCAACGACTCCGCTGTACAGTGCAGGGACAGACCACGGAAACCAATCGCCCCAACCCGTCGCGGCGATGATCTGCGAGAAGAAGATCATCAACACCGCCCAACCGAGCGGAGGCAGATAGCCGCGTCCCATGCTGGCGATGAAGGCGACGGGAGACATCAATAAGAGAGTCAATCCAGCGGTGACAAGCACATCACTGAATGCCTGCCGCGCAAGTGCGTTTGTCCAGCCTGGGACATCAACAAGATTGCCCACAATGAGTCCGATCAGATAAATCCACAAAGTGGTCGCGAAGACCCACACAGCAACAACGATCAACTTTGCAGTGACGATCTTCTCACGCGAGGTGGGCAACGCCATTAAGTCTTTGGCGGTGTGGTCGGAAAACTCGCGCCCGAAAATCCAACTCGTCACAAAGGAAAACAGGATGCCTCCTCCGACCGCGATAGCTTGCGCAAGCAGTCCAAAGTACGTGAGCCAATCTGCAACGCCCATCGTCAATTGCGCTTTCGCGCTGAGCAATCCCATCTCGCGGGCGCGTTCGGGGTCTTTCATGATAATCATGAAGAGTCCTCCCATGAGAGGCGCGAGGGTGAATCCAATGGAAGCGAAGAGAGGCACTTTCGAGCGGCAGGCTTTGAGCGTCTCTGCCCAGAGTGCGGAGAGGAGAGAATTCATGCGTATTCCTATTTTATGTCATTCTTAGCGACGCGCATAGCGGGGAGCGAGGTAGTCTCCCACTTCACGGACAAATCGGAATGACGGAATTTTGAGAAGGGTATATAATTTCGGCAATATTTATCACGTTGATCAAGAGAGGCAATATGGACCGTTATCTTGTCGAATCATCCCATGATGCAGGCGACTGCGATGCAATCATCAGGGAAATCCACGCGGCAGGCTACCTGCATCATTTCGAATGGGGCTGCCATGACGGCGCGCACTGCGGTTGGGCGATCATCGAAACCGACAACCGCGAACATGCAAAACAAATCGTTCCCTGGAGGATACGGGAAAAGGCCCGGGTCGTGAAGCTGGAGAAGTTTGGGAGAGCCAACGAGACCCATTCAAAATAAGAGGCGACCAAAACAAAAGCGACGCGTTCGACGCGTCGCTTTTTGATTCGGATAAACATTGAGTTACGCAGGCTGTGCAGCCTTTGCAACAACATCCTCCAGCATTTTCGTCGTCATTGACTTTGGACGTTCAATAGGTTGACCCAGCGCGCGCGCCCAAACGTAATTTGCACTCACACCCAAGGCACGTCCAATACCGAACAGGACCGTGTAGAACTCGAACTCGCGCACCCCATAGTAATACTGCAGCGTACCAGATATGGCATCCACGTTCGGCGCGGGGCTTTTGGCTTTGCCCTGCTCTTTAAGGACCGTCGGCACCACATCCAGCACCATGTCGGCAAGGCGGAGCAATTCGTTGTCGGGGAAGCGCTTCTTCGCAAATTCGATCTGCGAGACAAAGCGCGGATCAATGACGCGCAGAACGCCATGTCCGTAGCCGGGGATGACATGCCCGCTGTTCAGCGTGTCCCAGGCGAATTTATATAAATCGTCTCGTGAGGGGACTCCGCCAAAGCGCTTGTGAACATCCAACAGCCAGGCAAGACTCTCCTGGTTTGCGAGTCCATGCAGGGGTCCCGCGAGAGCGTTGAGTCCTGCAGAAAAAGCGAAGTAGACATCTGAAAGGGTGGAGCCAACCAGATGTGTCGCATGAGCCGATGCGTTCCCGGATTCGTGGTCACTATGGATAATGAAATACAACCGCATGAGTTCAGCATATCCCTTCTTATCGGAAACCTTCATGAGGCGCGCAAAGTTCGCGCCGTAATCCTGTTTGGGGTTGTATTTTGGCTTCTTGCTTTCGCCAAAGTATTTCATACGATAAATATAAGCCGCGACCAAAGGCAATCTTGCGGTCAGGTTGAGGCTGTCTTCAAGAGCCGCCTCCCAGTAGGCATCCTTCTTCATGCTGTGATATTTGCGGGTAAAGACCGATTCGGTCTGAAGGGCAAGCACAGCCTGAGAAAGAAGGGTCATCGGATGAGTCTCCTTCGGCATGGATTTTAGCATCTTGAATACGTAATCAGGAACAACCGCGCACTTCGCCCATTCGGCTTCCACTTCCATTGCCTGTTCTTTTGTCGGGACCTCGCCAACCATCAAAAGAAAATATAAGCCGCCAACCATGGGTATTTTGTTGCCGCGCGCTTTAGGGAGCGCCTTCAATACTTCGGGAATCGTCATTCCGCGAAAACGGATTCCTTCCGCCGGGTCTACGTACGAAATATCGGTCAGCAGGGCCTTGGTGTCACGCATACCGCCGACCACTTCGCCGATGGTCACAGTATCTACAACTACATCGGCATGTTCTTTGGCAAGCGCGCGAACACGCTCCCGCCATCCGGGTAGTTGCGCAGAAATTTTTTCATGCAGGATCATGGTTGCCTCCGATGACGTTATATCTTAACCAAACTCTTCAGCGCTTCATGCGTTTCTTTGACAGCTGCGGCGGATTTATCAAACATCGCTTTTTCGTCATCATCAAGTTTATATTCAACAATCCGTTCCATGCCGCTCCTGCCCAGCATGACAGGCACGCCGAAGTACATGTCATGCAATCCGTATTCGCCGTTCATGTAAGCCGCGCACGGGACGATCAAATGCTTGTTCTTGAGGATCGCTTCTGCCATTTGCGCGCAAGCCGCGGCCGGCGCGTAATAGGCGGAGCCAGTTTTGAGTAAATTGACAATCTCGCCTCCGCCCTTGCGAGTGCGTGCCACGATTGCATCCAATTTGTCGGCGGGGAGATATTCCTTTAGCGGGATGCCGGCAATGTTGGATTGACGCGTGAGCGGCACCATCTCGTCGCCGTGTCCGCCCAATACGTAGCAATCAATGTTTTCCACGCTCACGCCGGTTTCCAGCGCGACGAAGGCGCGCATACGCGCCGAGTCCAAAATGCCTGCCTGCCCAATCACGCGTTCGCGCGTCAAGCCTGTCTTCTTCATCGCAAGATAAGCCATCGTATCCAATGGATTCGTTAATATGATAAAGATCGCGTTCGGTGAATGTTTGAGTGTTTCGGTTGCGGCAACGCCGACAATTTCAGCGTTTGTTTTCAGCAGATCATCACGACTCATGCCCGGCTTACGCGCAATGCCCGCGGTAATGATGATGATATCCGAAGCCATTGTCGCGGCGTAATCGTTCGAGCCGACAATACTCACATCCCTGCCAATGACGGGCATCGCCTCCAAAAGGTCGAGCCCCTTGCCCTGCGGCATTCCCTCAACGACATCCACAAGAACAAGGTCGGCAAATTCGCGTTCAGCGAGCCAGTGCGCAGTAGTGGCGCCCGTCATACCCGCGCCGATGATCGAAATCTTGTTCATGAATCCTCCAGAAGAGTTATGCTTTCAATTTTATCCGAAAACTTCAGTTGCACACAGTCTCTATGGCAAAGACTTTTAATTCCTCTTCAACAACTCCTCCAGCATGGACTCAGGGACTTGCACCGCGACCACCTCCCCACGCACGGTGATGATGCCGTTGGCAACTATCCATTCTTCGATGACGACTTTGCGTCCCTTGAGTTCTTTGACTCTGGCGCGGATTTCGAGCTCGATATCTATTGGCGTTGGCTTTAAATAATCAACGTGCAATGACGCGGTGAGGAAACGCGTGTTGGGTTCGGCGTTGGGGTCCTGTTCCTTCAGGGATTTGTACATTGCCACGGCGGCTGTCCCTGTGCCGTGACAGTCAATGAGCGAGGCGAGCAATCCGCCATAAACGTATCCGGGAATCGCGATGTGATACGGCTTGGGCAGGAAGTGACAGACGGACTCTTCACCATTCCAGTAACTTTTGATCTGATGTCCGTGTTCGTTGAGTTTGCCGCATCCGTAACAGTGGGCTAATACATCGGGATAGTAATCCTGGAAAGATGGTTGGGTCATGGAGGGTTCCTCGTTAAATCTTTTAAGCACAAAGGACACGATCCCGCTCGCTAAGCTGAGAAATTTGAATAATGCGAGCGGGACGAGGGCATAAAGTTTTAAAAGGGGAAGGAAAAGTTATGGGGTTCCAGTAGCAGTTGTCGGCTGAGTCGGACGCGGTGTTATCGTACTAGTGGGCGTCGCGGAGGCGGTCGGCGTCAAAGTTCGTGAAGGAGTGGCAGTCGGTATGCGCGTCGGCGAGTCGCCCTGTAAAATAAATTGACCAACCACTTTCCATTCAAGCCCAACGAAGATCTGCACTTCGTACGTGCCGGGCAGCCATTCCTCGGCGGGCGCCTCCCATTCGGTGAATCCGAATCCGCCGGTTTCGCCGTCCCATGGGATCGTTTCGTAATGGACCAATTCACCATTGCGAAACCAGAGCGCGGTCCATTGCGCCTGGGGCGTCATTTGATCGTACGTGAAGACCGCGCACATGTAGGTGATCGGGTTTTGAAAAACGGTCGCGGCTGTGAATTCATTAAAGTTCGCACAGTTGAGCGTGAATTGCAACGGGCTGAATACCGCATTGGGATTCGGCGTGACGACACTTTCGAATAACGCTTCAATGGCAAGTGGGATGAACGGTGTCAGTGTGACGGTCGGCGTATCGGTGATTGAAGGCGTATCAGTGAGGCTGGGCGTAAGTGTGATGGTTGGCGAGAGGGTGATAGTTGGAACAAGCGTGATGGTTGGCGTCAAGGATGGTGTGAGGGATGGGGGAAAATAGCGATATGCCATCGGCTCGCCGAAGAAGGAAAGCCAGACTCCGAATGACAACAGGAAGACTGCGATGAGGAGCGTGATCCAACCGCCTCTTACCCGCTCACGCTTGATTCGGTAAAAGGTAAGTTTCCTCGCTGACTGGAGGGCGCGGATGCCCGAACGCAGTATCAGCAACGCGCCAATGACTGACAATACCACAGCGGCGATTACGCCCGCGCGAATATCCATGTAAAAGATTATAGCAGGGGAGGAAAAAGGATGAAGGATGAATTCAGAAAGATGATGTGGCGGCTTGACATCCTTTTGTGGCTCTCGTCGCCGTCCCCGGCGGGTCTCATAGGAATGGGTGACATGGCGCCATGACGACATTTCCCGAAGGATGCCGCCTGGAGCGCGCTAAGGCGTTGGAGTTATTGCAACTGTCGAAGCATTCCCGCTGCGCGCAATGCGCGGCTCAACCCATAAGGCGCGGTCACCCGAAGCGGGACCAAGCGAGAGGATGGTGAATACGAACCTTACATCCTGCCCTGCAAGCGGACTCAAGTCAAGATCGACGATGAAGTAACTGCCTTCATACTGTTCGCCGAATGCCCAGAAGTCGCGCACGAGTCCATCCGCCAGTTGGTAATCCAAACGGAAGAGGACTCCGCAGGTGGTTGCCCCGCCTTCGCAGTTGACAATCGCCTGGAAGCGGTCACCCTTCTGCACCTTATAGGAGGGATATACGCCGCGGATATAACCGTTGAATACATTCTGCGGAGCCGTCAACAAACTGGGACGCGTGATGAGCGTGCCGTCTTCGAGTCTTGCATTGTTTTGTCGCAGGACGAAACCATTCCTATCATTGTTCGCGCCCGGGCAGTTCAGAGTCCCCGCGCCGCTAAACCATTGCGCGGAGCAGACATTCGCAACAAAGTCATACGCTGTTCCAGTCAGCGCGGATGCCTTGACTGTGATAGATACCCAGAACGGACGGTTCGCAGTGGAGGTCGTTCCAAAGACCTCGCCTTTATCATTCCTGATCTGCCAGTTGCCGCGATAACTGGCTTCAATCAGTGGCGCGGTGAAATTCATCGCCAGGTCAATCGTCTGACCCGGGGCGACCTCGGTGGGAAGCGGCATGAGGTTCTGCCCACCCATTAGATCGCCACTGACAAGCACAACGCGATAGGTTGTCTTCCATGTGCAAGTGCCATTGTTCTTTAATCGCCACACCTTGGTGAACGAACTCCCAGGCCCGAGGACAGAGTTATCGGGTATGGTGACATCGCCGAGGAACTCAATGCGATCACAGCCTCGGTTGGGCGTGGGTGTGGGCGATTGGAAGGGGGTCCGCGTTGGGGTTCGCGTTCTGGTTGGTGTGCGCGTCGGAGTTCGCGAAGGTGTAACCGTAGAGGATGGCGTGAACGTAGGTGTTCGGGATGGTGTAAGTGTTGGCGTAAATGTTTTTGTGGGTGTGCGTGTTACTGTGAATGTTGCAGTCGGCGTACGCGTAGGAGTCCGTGTTGGCGTCAAGGTTTTGGTCGGTGTTTTGGTAGGCGTGCGCGTTGGAGTATTCGAGGGAATTTGAGTTGATGTGTTAGTCGGAGTGAACGTCAGCGTTGGTGTCAATGACGGAGTGAAGGTTGGCGTCGGCGTGCGCGTTGGACGCGGAGTCGGTGTGCGAGTAGGCGTGATCGTCGGTCGTGGTGTGCGTGTTGGTGTGGGTGTAAATGTATTCGTCGGCGTGAAGGTCAATGTGAAGGTTGGAGTCGGGGTCTTGGTTGGCGTGTTAGATGGCGTGAAGGTCGCAGTCGGTGTGCGCGAAGGTGTAAATGTCGAAGTGGGTGTGTTGCTTGGAGTTTGAGTTGGCGTATT